>CAYJIQ010000042.1:2980-5889 GCA_964370275.1 uncultured Christensenellaceae bacterium | reverse complement strand
ATTTCATCGCCGCGAAGAACCCTAACTTCGGTTATAAAATTACCCAGTTCCCCGTCGTATGCGCCCGCGTTCATATAAACTCCGCCACCCACCGTTCCGGGTATTCCCGTTGCAAATTCCATACCGCAAAGACCTTGTTTGATGGTAGCGTTAGCAACCGCTATCAGCTTTTCGCCTGCGCCGCACCTTACTTTGTCCCGGCTTACCTCTATCCCCGAGATGCAAATGTTGATAACCGCACCTCTGTATCCTATGTCGCTCACAAGTGTGTTGGCTCCACCGCCAATTACTGTATAACCTATATTTTCACGTTTTAGGATTTTGGCAACCTCGCAAAGCCCGCTCTCGGAATACACCCAAACAAACAAGTCGGCATTTCCGCCTGTTTTAAAGGTAGTGTGCGCACTCATATTGACATCCGTCTCTGCCTTTACGCCTTCTATACTGCGCAAATTATGAATAATGTCTGCGTTCATGCTTCATCCTCTCGTTAGTTTATTCACATGATATCTTTTATTGTACTATAAACACTAATAAATTTCAACTGTAAAGTATTGTGCTGCAATATTTTTAGCGGAAACGTCGCCTAAAACCGCATCGTACGAACTTTGTTTGTATTCCTCCCAACCCGCACCCACATCAAACGCATTTGGCACCATTCCAAATTCGCCGATTCTCTGGACCTCTTCCCCCAAAACCTCATCGTATTTTGTGGTGCGTATCATCTTCATGTCTGCAAGTTCACCCTGCACCCCATCTCTAAAAAGATTCTCTACAAATTCCACGCACATATCCGCCTTTGCGTCGTTGCTCGTCTCAGTTACCGAAATCATCTGAACGAGATCTGTAAAGTCACTCATTCCTATCGCATCCAGATTAAGCTCATTTTCGCTTTCGACGAGACTTTCATATTCAGCGAACGGTGCAACATAAAAGCCGACTTCAGACTTCAAAAAATCTTCTGTCCCCTCTTTTAAAACTCCATAGTAACCTAAATTTTGAGCTGACACCCCCTCTGCTTCATACCTTAGATTTAACAAAGCGCCTGCGGAATTTGCTGTACTTCCAAGGGCAACGCCGGTCACTGAATTTTTTGACAGTTCTTCAAGCGCAGATATAAATTCCTCGTATGTCGGTTGTGTCGAAATTCTAATCCGATATTCCTCAAGAAGATTTTCATTTGAAATTAGCGCATAGCTGTCTGCCATATACGCAAGCGCAACATTTTGTTCTTCAAATTCTCCGGTTTTCTTAAACGAGTCCAGCATGTTTTCAGGAATTTCCAGCGGCAAAAATTCTTCTCCGTTCGTAAAGAATCCGAGTGGATAGGACACTATGTCGGGCGTTTCCCCTTGCTCTAAACGCTCAAGCGCCTCCTGTGCGGTCATTCCTATTACATCAATAAACAGGTGTGCGTTAGACTGTTCAAATTTATCCGCTCTTTCGCGCAAAAAGCCCAGACCGCTCTTGGCACCCGTCTTAAATGTAACTATATGCCAAACACTCAAATTGCCGATGTATCTCTGGCTTTTTTCTCTATTTTCTATTGTATATACGTCCTCGTGAACTCTGTTTTGCACAATGCCCGGCACGAATACCAAAAACAATATCACCGATAATATGCAGATTATTCGTTTCATCACACCACCTCTCCTAATAGATTATTTATTATTCTCTTTGATTATGTTAAAATGGATACAAGAAAATTTGGGTGAGGTTTTTTAATGGGTGATTTTTACGTCTATATTCTAAAATGTTGCGACGGTACGCTGTATACGGGATACACAAACGACATAAGTGCACGCCTCAAAGTTCATTCTTCGGGCAAGGGAGCAAAGTACACCAGAGCAAGGCTTCCCGTCTCCCTTGTATATTCTCAAACCCTTCCCGGTAAATCGGAGGCTATGAAAAGAGAGGCGGAGATAAAGCGGCTCACCAAGGCACAAAAACTAACCCTTATTTCAGATAACAGCCAAACATCCGATAGCAGCCAAAAACAGTAGTGCAAAAATTCCCCGACAAATCAGCCGACACGCAAAAAAATCACCGCCGATATTTGGGGTATCGACGGCTTTTTTAGGGTAGGTAGTCAAAACTACTTGTGATTAGCAAATTAATTAATGGGCATCATCGGCCGGATAGAAAACTCCACCGATACATTTTTTCTAAAGCTCGTCTTTTTAAACGCACTTATTACCCTGTTTGCGACTATTGTACTGTTGTCGTAGCTCGAACCCGGCAAAAACACGAGGAACTGCATGACACTGTATCTTGTATATATGTCGCTATGTCTAAGTGAACATTGTATGGATGTATATAACTTGTCCATAACCGAATTTACTGTTTTTATTGATGCACCATCAGCCTTTACGGTAAATAAGCAAAGGTGCGCACTAACTCCGAATCTTTCTGCTGATCTTGCTGTTATCGAATAATATTCACGAAACATCTCATATTCGCAGAAGATTGCCCCTCCGTTTGTAACGGGCGTTTCGAGCTCTTCTCTTATTATTGTCAGGTCGGGCTGGAATACGTTTTCGCTCTTTGTTATATCCCTATAAAGTTGTGTAAACTCCTGAGAAGGCGAAGCTCCCAAATGCGAGAAGAACAGATCTGTTACATATTCGTAGTGCTTTGTTGCCATGCCCGTATATTTCGCTTCGACCAGGTATTTTATGTACCGAATCTGCATGGGCTCGTTGTACGGATCTATGTCTGTAACCTGCTTGCACAGGTCTATAATCTCTTCAATGTTGTGATCGTTTGTGTAAAGTTCAATCGCTTCATCCGCCGCATTAAGATATGCCTCGTGAAGCTCTTTTCTTTTTTTATCCGCCCATTCGTCATTAGTCGAATTTTGCAGATACATTCCCTTATATAGCGAAATCGCCTTTGTAAGTGCTGCTATT
>CAYJIQ010000042.1:0-2970 GCA_964370275.1 uncultured Christensenellaceae bacterium | reverse complement strand
GATAAAAACTGTTCGTTGTCCACGTTTAGTTTAAATTTTGCATTAAAGAAGTACGACCCCTGCCTGTGCATGATAAGTTCTTTAGTGTAGGGAAAACCCAGTTCATCCAGCAATCCTCTAACTCTAAACAGCAAAGTCTTTAGCGCATTTGCCGGATTAGAAGAGTTGCCTTTTGTCCATAGAGCTTGAACAAACTCCGACTCGGGAACCTTTCTATGTCTATTTTCGACAAGGTATTGCAAAAATGCCCAAATGTATTGACTTTTATAACTTCCATCGTACGAAACCTCCCGTTTGCTATGGTTTTCATCCACTAGTATATATTATAACGAATATTTTCTTAATTTCAAGAGGAAAAAGTCACAATTTTGCAAATAATTTAAAAATTATGCAATTTCATGCCAAACAACCAAATTCAGCGCAATGTATTTTTACTATCCGGAACTGTTTGTTTTGCAAAGGAATATCATGACACAAACCGACTAAAATCCCTCGTAGTTTGCGGCATTTTCCTTGTCCACAACTTCAACAGGTATCGTGTTGTTAAACTCAACTTCGTTTGAGTCAAGGTGGCTTAACATGCACTTTATCGCCTGTTCGATCATATCGGGTGAATATGTTACAGAAAACAAATCAATACCCTGCACAATCTCCAAAATTTCCGAATTTTCGTGTTCCCCTCGTAAAACCGAGTACATTTCTTCAAGCCCCGATGAAGAAGCGATTGAAACTACAGAATCCAAAATAATCTGCTTTTTTTCTTCGTCTATTTCGTCTCCCGAAAGAGCTTCGAGCGCTCCCATTGCAATTTCATCGTCGTGCGTAAAAATATATTTATACTCCGCAAGTTCTGCTGCATCTGTCTCGTTTGCCCACTGAATAAACATCTGCGAACTCGTCTCTCGACTCCAGCCCGTATCCTCGGTGAATTTGAGGCTTTCCAGCTGTTCTTGCGTCCAGCCCGCTTCTGTAAGCGTCTGAATAAAACCCTCGTTTCTAACCTCGGGCACTGAAGATTTGTCTCCAATCATAACAAGAACATTGTCTCCCGGCTGTAATCCTTCTTCGATAAACCGCTTTGCTGTGAGAGCGCCAATTTCGTAGTTGTCTCCCTTAACATTTGAAACGACAGCTTGCTGAACCGCTTCATCTTCAATTATTCGGTCAAACATCAAAAACGGAATTCCCGATTCTGCAATGTCCGCAACACTATCCGCAACAGTGTTGTCATATGGAAGTATCACAATACCTTCGGGCTTGTTTTCTCCTGTAAGCAGTTCACTAATCTGCTGCTCTTGGGTTTGCGCGCTCGCAGATGCGTAAATTCGCGTCTGATACTTACCTTCTTCATTTATACTATCGCTAACTTCCTTCGCATTTACAAGCACAGCCCCCGTCCAGCCGTGGTCAGCCCCGGGAAGAACGATAGCAATCTCGCCACCCCCAAGCAAAGACGGTGCACTAGAACATGACGTCATCATCACTATTGTCACAACAATAGCCACACATATTTTTAATTTTTTCACCAGTATAGAGCTCCTTTAATTATGTTCAAGTAATATTTATATACCTCAACACTATATGTAGTATTTTAACATTTTTTTGTAAGCTTTGCAAGCAATTTATTAATATGTGTCACCCACCTGTTGTACGGTATCGCGGATTTTGAAGTAGCTATGCTATTATTACCGTCCGGTGCACGTTGTAGATTTTATTTTCCCCTCCGCTTGACAAACTCATTTTCCGTGCTATAATTGTTTGGCCACTAACTGTTTAGTGCCAAACAGTTTTCCACAGACAAAAAGGGGGTACAACATGAGCGATATTAAATTGGGACTTGAACTTAAAAATATATCCCACCTCATAAGCAGGCAGTTTGATTTAGTTACACGCAAACAGCTCGAACTCACTCTACCACAGATGCAAATAATTAAGTTTATTAACAAAAGCGAGGTTGATGTGTTTCAAAAGGACATAGAAAAAAAATTTGAAATAATGCGCTCGACCGTCAGCCTTACTCTTAGCAATATGGAAAAAAAGCACCTTATTAAGCGAGTTTCGGTTGATGGGGATGCTCGTTTAAAAAAAATTGTGCTCACGAAAAAGTCACTTGAAATATACGATTCGGTTAATTCAACAATTGATAATTTCGAGGAAATTCTTTGCGCGGGCATTACAACACAGGAGCTCCAAACACTGATAGCAGTGTTTGAAAAAATCAGAAACAATTTGGACGGAGGTGCGGACATTGGACGCAAACAGGAAGGAAATATTTGAATCAATGCCTATAAGAAAGGCAGTTTGGAAACTCGCTTTGCCTACTATAATCGGCATGATAGTCATGGTTTTATACAATTTAGTCGACACTTTTTTTATCGGGCAGACAGGAGACGCAAACCAAGTTGCCGCAGTTTCCATTGCAATGCCCGTGTTTATGGTACTCATCGCAATAGGAAATCTCTTTGGTATCGGCGCAAGCTCCATGATTTCGAGGTTTCTCGGCGCGAAAAGCTACAACAAAGTTGCAAACGCAAGCAGCTACGCATTTTACTGTTCGATAATATTTGGAATTGTTGCAGGCGCATTATTTTTGATCTTCATGCCCTCGCTGGCAAGACTAGCCGGCGCAGACGACGTAACCGCCCCGTATGTTGAAGGATATCTAAGCTATATTGCGGCAGGCGCTCCCTTTATCATCATCGCAAACTCCATGTCATATATAATGAGAAGCGAAGGAAACGCAAAGGGCGCAATGATCAGCATGATGGTTGGTACTATTCTGAACATCGCACTCGACCCGCTGTTTATCTTTGTGTTTGATTTCGGTGCTGTCGGTGCGGCAATTGCAACCTCGCTTTCAAACGTAGCTTCTTCTATCTATATCATAGTCATGATATCCAAGACAAAAAACACGCATATCTCTCTAAAACCAAAGGACTTCAAGGGAGGCAACGGCATAGCAAAGGGAAT
>CAYJIQ010000041.1:0-10807 GCA_964370275.1 uncultured Christensenellaceae bacterium | reverse complement strand
CTACAATAACAACCGTTATTCAAGTGCAAATCTAACACTTGAAGCGGTTGATATTATTGTATTTTGGACAAAAAACCCTATACCTTTTTTTAAGTATCTGCCTATCATAGAGGAGATGGGATATACCTATTATTTTCAATTTACAATTACTCCCTATGGCAAAGAAACCGAAAAAGGTTTGCCCGATAAATCAGCTCTGCTTGATGCATTCATTAAACTTAGCCGACGAATTGGAAAAAGTAGAGTTGTTTGGCGATATGATCCTGTTATACTATCAGACATATACACAATAGACTTTCATAGGGAACGATTCTCACTCATGGCAAGAACTCTGTCCGATTATACAGACAGGTGTGTAATAAGCTTTGTCGACAGTTATAAAAACGTAACCGCAAGAATGGGAAAGGATCCTGCCTATAAAATGACAGTTAACAATATTGGAACTTTAGCGGAAATATTCTCATAAACTTAGAACAATTCAACATAAGGCAAGGCTCTTGCATAGATAAGGAATTGATTGAACATATTTTAGGGCAAAAGATTAATGTAAAAAAGGACAAGAACCAACGAAAAGAGTGCGGATGTGTTGAAAGTATCGACATCGGGACGTATAATTGTTGCGCAAACGGCTGTAATTACTGTTATGCACTAACGAGCGAAAAAACAGCACTATCCAATATGAAAAGCCATAACCCAAAACTTCCCGTTTTAATAGGAGAAGTCAACCCCGAGGCTATCATCACGAGCAGAGATAGCCATAGTATAGTTGAACGCCAAATGTATTTATTTTAACTGAACTAAAATGATCAAAAAGACAGAAGGGACAACTCATGAGCTCCTCCTGTCTTTTTTCACCTTTTTTTATGCTATATGGCACTAGGCACAACAGCAAACTCCACTCTATTGCCATCCGGGTCTAGCACACATGCCTCGTAAAACCCATCACCCGTCATTCTCGGGCGACCTACTATATGCACACCGTCTCCCTTAAAACGGCGGTACAGAGCATCCAGCTCGTCGCTTGATTCCATGCTAAACGAAATATGTGTCAGCCCTAAGCTTTCATATCCGTCCGCACTGTCTCCTTCTGGAATCCTACCAAGTTGCATAAGCTCAAGTCTTGCATCTCCTCCGCCAAATGATAAAAAATATGAGTGAAATTCCTCACCAAAATCCTTTGTGGAAGTATATTTATCGTTGCTAACCCCACCGAAATACTTAATGTAAAATTCCTTCATACATTCTAAGTTGCGCGTCCACATTGCTACATGTTCAAGTTTCATAATTTTAACAGCTCCTTGCTTTTTTCTATATAATAATAAAAAATTACTGTTGCTTCAATTACATTTCCGCCATATAATATAAGAAAAACGACGAGGTTAACATGGCTATTGATACTTGTTCCCTAAATATAAAACAAAACATGCAGGAAACCGACACTCGTGGAACTCCCGTCTTTGCGTGTTCGGCGTATATCACAAAAGTCGGACAAAAAATCAACGAGATTATCCCCGTTCATTGGCACGACGAGCTGGAAGTTTTATTTGTAAGAAGTGGATCGCTTCTTGTGGACATTCTGGGCGAGACATATTCTCTTCATGAGGGAGAGGGAATGTTCATTAACTCAGGGGTTCTTATGTCCGCAAAATCTAAAAATGAACACACATGCGAAGTACATTCTATGGTTTTTTGTTCTACATTGCTTGCAGACACCAATACCGCAATTGAACAGCGATACGTTCGCCCACTCATTTCCTGTACTCAGTTTCCGTGCTCGCTGACTTCAAAGGAACAATCCGAGTATATTAATCGCGCATTTCTTGCGTGCAGTGAAGAGCGTTTTGGATACGAAATAGAGGTTCGCGAACATCTTATTAGATTAATTTTTGAGATAATATGCCAAAACGCAGACATAATAAAGAGCGACACTCTGCCTTGCACCGATAGAGAACGGCTTAAAAATATGCTTGCATTTATTGAAAATAACTTTGCACAAAATATTACAGTGCATGATATTGCGGATGTCTGCAAGGTAAGTGAACGCGAGTGTTTCAGATGCTTTAAAGGCATGATGGGAGTTTCTCCAAAAAAACACCTTATGAGCTATAGAATATCCGTCGCGAGCGGGATGCTCCTTGGCACTGACGATCCAATTGTAGAAATCTCAGGTGCGTGCGGGTTTGATTCGCCCGGGTATTTTTCGGCAATTTTTAAACGACTAATGGGCGTAACTCCCAAAGAATACAGAAATGCAGAAAGGCAAAAACAGGCTGGAGTGCATAAGTAAATTCAGCAAGCCAAAGTTCACGTTTTTGCACAATGCAAACAAAAATCCCCCTAGTTTTTAGAGGGATTTTTGCGTTTGCGGGCTTTGCCCACGCTCTAAGGCGATAAGTTTATCGCATCTTTTAACTTTACATTTATCTTTTTGGCGGACTGTGAACGCACATCGAGTGAACATCGTGTGCAGCTTCCATCACAATCTCGCTAACCGTCGGGTGCGGGTGAATTGTGTTTGCAATTTCATCAACCGTGCCCTCGCAGCTCATTGCAGTTGCAATCTGCGCTATCATGTCAGTTGCCCTAGGAGCAACTATCTGCGCACCGAGAATCTCTCCCGTATCTTTTTTGACAACTAACTTACAAAAGCCGTCGCTCGCGTCCATCGTCATGCACTTGCCATTAACCATCGTGCTGTACTTGCCGATGCTGTAGTCGATGCCCGCTTGCTTTGCCTTTTGCTCGCTCAGACCTACCCACGCGATTTCGGGGGATGTGTATATGCAGGAAGGTACGATGTCATAATTCATCTTTGCGCTCTTGCCTGCAATGCTGTCCGCAGCCACTAAACCCTGTGCACTAGCGACATGTGCCAGCTGTATTTTGCCAGTAACATCGCCTATAGCGTATATTCCGGGAATGTTCGTACGCATATTGTCGTCTACTTCGATAAACTTACCCGACATTCTCATGCCGAGCTTTTGAGCATCCAAGCCATCCGTAACAGGACCTCTTCCCACCGCCATTACGACACAGTCACACTCAATATTCATACTTCCGCTTGAATTTTGTATTGTACACTCGAGATTTTTTCCTATTTCGCTTAACTTCGCACCGCAGTAAATCTTAACGCCCATACGCTCAAGCTTTGCCGTTAACACCGCGCTTATCTCTTCATCTGCCTCGTTTAAAATACGCGGCAACATCTCTATAATTGTTGCCTTCTTGCCAAGCGACGCTATAATTGATGCAAACTCAACGCCGATAACACCTCCGCCAATGATCACGGTATTTTCGGGTATCAGCGATAGATTCAAAAACTCATCTGAAGTGATTACTCCCGAATTTTGAGCTCCACTTATCGGCGGAACTTGCGGTTTTGAACCGGATGCAATAACGATATTTTTTGTTGCATACTCCACACCGCCGCACAGGACTTTGCCCGCCTGCTCGACCGATGCTTCCCCTCTTACAAGCTCAACTCCGTGGGCTCTAAAAAGCCCGCCAATTCCACCTGTAAGCTTTTTGACAATATCATTTTTTCTGCTCAGCGCAACCGAATAATCCATAGCAACGTCACTTGCACTAATGCCGTTTTTCTTAGCATCCGTTATAAAGTCATGAAACATTTCAGCCGAGTGAAGCAGTGCTTTTGTTGGGATGCACCCCTTATTAAGGCATGTTCCTCCAACATTTTCTCGCTCAAAAATGACCGTTTTTAAACCCAGCATTGCACACTTTATAGCACAAACATATCCGCCCGGCCCGCCGCCGATTACGGCTACATCATACGCCGTTTGGCTGGGTTTATTGCCGTTTTTACCATTCATATTTATATTTTCAGTTGCCATTTTCGCACCTCTTTACCATAAGAGCATGTCGGGGTTAGCCGTATACTCTTCAACACGCGCAAGGAATCTCGCCGCTTCCGCTCCATCTACGATACGGTGATCATAAGTTAGCGTCATAGACATGACATCCGCCACAACTATCTCGTTGTCCTTATTTACAACAGGCTTTTTCTTTATCGCGCCGAGCGCCAAAATTCCAGACTCGGGTGTGTTTAATATCGCTGTAAAGTGATCTACACCAAACATTCCCAGGTTTGAAACTGTAAATGTTCCGCCCGTACACTCCGCGCCGGTGAGCTTTGATTCCTTCGCGCTTTGCGCCAAAGCTTTGCTCTGTTCGCTTATCTGTCCAAGCGAGAGTTTGTCGGCATTTTTTATGTTGGGAACAATAAGCCCATCCGAGATATCGACTGCCATACCCAAATTCACGAAATTGTTTACTACGATCTCATCGCCTTCAATTCTTGCATTTAGCATGGGAAACTCCCTAAGCGTCCGGCTCACTATTAGCAAAATAATGTCGTTAAAAGAAACTTTTTTGCCAAGATTAGCAAGTTTTTTCCTAAGCTCGATAACAGCACCCATGTCCGCATAAATCGTGTGACAAAGCTGAGCATGAACGTCAAGGCTTTCCTTCATACGCTTAGCAATAGCCTTGCGCATAGGTGTCATCTTGATCCTTGTGCTCTGTTTTTGAGCATCGGCGGCGCTTATATGAGCAATCACATCGGCTTTTCTGACCTTGCCGCCTTCTCCCTGTGCTGCAATATCTGCGACATCAACATTATTAAGCCCTGCAATTTTCTTTGCAAGCGGAGTAGCTTTTGTTGTACCTTTTGCAGTACAGTTTAATATGTCTCTTTCGATAATCAACCCATCGGGACCCGACGGACTGACACTTGAATATTCAACACCCAATTCACCCGCGCGCATCTTTGCTCGAGGAGTAATCCAAACGAATTTATCTGCTTTTTCGCTCACGCTGTCCTCGACTATAGCTACCGTTTCGACCGGTGCTTCATTTTGTCCCTTGGATTTGCAAGCACAATTGCCTCCGCATCCGCCCGTCTTTGGAACTTCAACAGCTTCACCTTCCTCGCCTATGATAGCGATGGTCTGCGCAACGGGGACTACACTCCCCTCCTGCTCGATAATTTTAAGCATTACGCCCGAGTGTGGCAAATCTATTGTCATGGTTATCTTATCTGTCTCGATTTCAAGCATAGGTTCGCCGGCTTCGCATACCTGCCCCTCAGCTACCAACCATTTTACTATAGTGCCCTCTGTCATTTGCAAGCCCTGCTTAGGCATGATTACATTATGTGCCATCTAAACCACCTCTAATAGTATAAACTCTGTTTTGCCGCCTTTACAATATCCTCAACCTGTGGCACAACAGCCGATTCGAGGTCAAGGTTAAACGGTAGTGGGCAATGCTTTGCGCCCAGTCTTATAGGAGCACAATCTAAGTATCTGAACATGCGCGAGGAAATTTCCGACGCAACTTCAGCACCCCATCCGCCCTGTTTGTGAGCCTCATGAACGGTGATAAGTCTTCCCGTCTTCTTGACGCTGTTTTCAATAGTCTCATAATCAAACGGTACTAAGCTTCTTATGTCGATAACCTCAGCACTGATTCCTTGTTTTTCAAGTTCCTGTGCAGCTTCAAGGCAACGTCCGACATAGAGCAAATTAGCAACAATCGTTACATCCGAACCCTCTTTTTTCACACAAGCTTTGCCAAACTCAACCATGTGTTCTGAGTCATCGGGAACTTCGCCTTTTGTCGCATAAAGAGCCTTATGTTCAATAAACATTACAGGGTTGTCATCCCTTATCGCAGTTCTTAACATTCCTGCAACATCGTAGGGTGTCGAGGGGCAAACTACCTTCAGCCCGGGCACATGCATAAATATAGCCTCGAGTGACTGACTGTGCGTTGCCGCATTTCCTCTGCCTATTCCCTGCTGTCCTCTGATAACGAGCGGAATTCTTGCCTTGCCGCCGAAAATATATCTTGTCTTTGCGACCTGGTTTACTATCTGGTCCATTGCACAAAGAGTAAAGTCAATATAGGGAATCTCGACAACCGGTCTCATTCCCGCACAAGCCGCACCAAGCCCCGCACCAACCGTCGCAGCTTCGGATATTGGAGTGTTAAAGCATCTGTCATCGCCAAAAGTTTTAGCAATATCCCTGGTACAACCGAAAACGCCACCCATCAGCTGAACGTCTTCTCCCATTACAAACACCTTATCGTCTCTTTTCATCTCCTGCATAAGTGTGTCTCTGATCGCCATTTGATATGTTTTAATACTCATTGTTTTGCCTCCTCATCCTTCGTAAAATACGTCATCCATCACGTGTGCCGTATCGGGATTCGGGCTATTTAACGCAAACACTATAGCTTCCTCCATCTTTTGCACGCTAGACTCTTCGATATTATCAAGCTCTTGCTCAGTTGCATAATTCTTCTCTAACATATAACTTCTAAACATCTGAATCGGGCATCTCTTTTTCCAAGAATTGACCTCTTCTTTTGTTCTATACGGTTCCGGATCTCCCGCCCAATGCCCGCGCCATCTGTAGGTTTTGCACTCGATTAATGTCGGTCCTTCGCCGGCCAGCGCGCGTTTTTTCGCTTCTTGAAATGCCTTGTCTATAGCCATAACGTCGTTTCCGTCTACAATCACGCCGGGAATTCCATATCCCTTTGCGCGATCTGCGATATCCTCAACACTTGTCGACTGCGACTGCGGAACGGATATTCCGTATCCGTTGTTTTCACATATAAATATTGCAGGCAATTTCATTACAGCCGCCATGTTTAATGACTCATGAAATGTTCCTTCGTTAGAAGCTCCGTCTCCAAAAAACGCCACTGAAACTTGTTGCTTCTTTTGCATCTTCTGTGCAAGTGCAGCGCCGATTGCAATGGGCATACCACCGCCAACGATCGCATTTGCTCCTAAATTTCCTTTTTCAAGATCTGCAATGTGCATAGATCCGCCTCTGCCTTTGCAGTAGCCCGTCTCTTTACCCATAAGCTCAGCAAGCGCTTTGTCAAGCTCTGCACCCTTTGCAATACAGTGACCGTGGCCTCTGTGTGTGCTTGTGATGTAGTCGTTGTCGTCGAGATTTGAACAAACAGTTGCGGCTATCGCTTCCTCGCCTGTATATAGGTGAACAGAACCTCTAAGCGTGTTTTCTTCAAACAGCTTGTATGATCTCTCCTCAAACACCCTAATCTCATTCATTACTTTGTATATTTTCTTTGCTCGAATTTTATCCATCATAACCCTCTCTGCATTTTCGTATTAAATAAGGCTCATTGCTGCCTTCGTTATATTCTTTGAATCAACGCCGTATTTTTTTCTAAGCTGATAAGGAGTTCCGCTCTTTGCAAACTCATCGTTTAGACCGAGCGCCTTTGACTTAACCATGCCGATGTCAGATTTAAACGCCATCTCCGCGATTACACTAAACAATCCGCCGACTACGTTGTGCTCTTCAACAGTTACTACATTTTTAGTCTGTTTTATGCAATCTTCAATCAATTTAGAGTTTTTAAGCGGTTTTAACGTGTGTACCTCAATAACATTTGCGCTAAATCCTACAGCTTCAAGCTCATCGCAACTTCTGAGCGCCTCTTCAAGAACCAATCCGGTAGCGATAATCGTCACGTCCGTTCCTTTTTTGTGCAACACGGGCTCACCTACTTTGAAATCGTAGCTCTCGTCCGTTATTACGGGAGTTGAATCCCTTCCTACGCGTATGTATACAGGCCCGTCTATCTCCGCTGCCGCCTTAACCGCAAGTTTTGTCGATTGATAGTCGCAAGGAGAAATGACCGTAACATTGGGTATGCACCTAACTATTCCAAGATCTTCGGTTGCCACGTGCGTTACACCTTCTATACCTGCAGAAAATCCGCCGATGCCGCCAATAATTTTTACATTTAAGTTGGGGTATGCCACAAACGTCCTCAACTGTTCGCAACATCTCATTGAAGTAAAAACGGAGTAACTGGCAACAAAAGCTGTTTTGCCTGTGGACGCAAGACCTGCTGCAACCATCATCATATTTTGCTCTGCAATACCAACATCAATCATTCTGTCTGGGTATTCCTTTGCAAGCAAATCTGTATACATGGATTTGTTCGTATCCGCACTCACAGCGACAATATCGTCTCTTTCACGAGCAAGCTCTAATATAGCCTCGCCTGCAGCTAATCTTGTGGATTTTAATATTGATTCTGTCATTTTTAACCCTCCCGCTACTACGCCAGTTGAGACATCGCACTTTCGTACTGTGCCTCGCTGAGTGCCTGCTGATGCCATGAATTATCATTTTCCATAAAATCAACGCCTTTTCCTTTTATGGTATTTGCAATAATTGCAGTGGGTTTTCCATCTTTATTTTCTTTGGCAAACGCTATAGCTTTATCGATCTGCTCAATATCGTGTCCATCGATTTCAAGAACCTTCCACCCGAAACTCTTCCATTTATCCGCAAACGGATCCATGCACAGTATCTCATCGGTAGCCGCGCAACTTTGGAATCTGTTTCTGTCAATAATTGCAACTAAATTATCAAGTTTTTTATACGGAGCATACATAGCAGCTTCCCAAACAAGTCCTTCTTGTGACTCTCCGTCGCCGATTATAACATATGTCATATAATCAAGCTTGTCTATCCTTGCGGCAATGGCCATGCCAACACCCGCAGATAGTCCATGTCCGAGCGAACCCGCCGTCATGTCGATTCCCGGAGTACCCTTCATATCGGGATGTCCCTGAAGTCCACCGCTAATATCTCTTAACTTGTTGTATTCAGATTTATCAAAAAAACCTTTACACGCCAGTGCCGCATATATTACAGGTGCCGCATGACCTTTTGACAGAATAAACCTGTCTCTTTGTTTCATCTGCGGATTTTTAGGATCTACGTTCATATGTTTGAAGTATAAAACCGCTACTATATCCGCTGCGGATAATGCCGGGCCCGGGTGACATTTTCTTTCTCCACCCACTACATATCCCATTTTAACAATATCTCGTCTTATTTCTTTTGCTCTATCAACAAGGCTACTCATCTGCATAAATCACCACTCCTAAGCATGTAGTTTTCTGTGCTAAAAAAAAGGCAATTTTCAAAATTTTAGTATAAATTGCTATTTTTTATTGCTATTTTATGGACAGATGCAATTTCTGCATCCGTCCATATTTTGTATTTTAATTAGAAATCTCTTTGATGTTTGTAGTTTTTATAGGTAAACTTCGCTTCCGGGAACTCCGCAGGAGATAAGTCTGTCAGCCGGGTAGCATGTGAGAAGTTCGCAACCGTCTTTAGTTACAACAACAACTTCTTCGATTCTTGCTGCGCCCGAGTTGTCTTCTGCTTTGCACCATGTTTCAACTGCAAATACCATGTTTTCTTCGATAATCTGCGGATGCTCCATAGAGAATCTTCTTGAGATAACGGGACGCTCCCAGTTGCACAGGCCGATGCCGTGTCCGTACTGTTGTAGGAAAGCTTCTGCTTCGTTTCTGTAGCCAAATTCTTCAGCTTTGGGGAATGCAGCTGCAACGTCTGCAGTTGAGATGCCGGGTTTGATAACGTCAAGTGCGTTAGCAAGCCACATTGATGCCTTTTCGTATGCCTCTACCTGATACTGGTTAGGAACGCCGCAAGTGAAGCAACGGTAGTAGCAAGTTCTGTAGCCGTTGTATGACGAAACTACATCGCAGTATACCATGTCGCCCGGTTGGATGATTCTGTCAGACGGGCAGTGCGAGTGCGGATTTCCACGAGGACCTGTAACAGTCTGGATAAGGATAGCTGTTTCACCACCCATGTCCATGATTCTCTTTGAAGCAAGACCGACGATTTCGTTTTCTCTTAGACCCGGACGGATAGCTCTTGCTACGTCTTCGAGTGCAGCTTCTGAAATTGCGCAAGCTTTCATGATCATTTCAACTTCTTCATCAGTCTTGATGATTCTAGCTTGCATCATTGTGTCCATACCGTCAACGATTTCAATGCCTTCGTCCATAAGAGCCTTAACCATTGCGTATTCGCCCAGGTCAACACCAAGTGGCTTGTTTTCTACGCCGTAATCAACCATAAGCTGCTTTATCTGCTTAGCAAAATCCTTCTGGATTCCTGTCGAAGAAGAAAGAGCGCCGTGGTAGAGCGTGATAGGAGCTTCGATGTTTCCTTCGAGCCAGGGGCAAGTAATTCTCTTTGCGGGAGTCGCAAGGTCAAATAGATGCGGTGTGCCTTCTCTTGGCATGAAGCAATAGTCGTTGATATATTCTCTCATACCGTATGCCATGTAAGCAGAGGTGATATAGCGAATGTTGTCAGGGTCAAAGCACAAAAGCGCGCCCATGTCTGTCTCTCTTAATTTTGCCTGCGCTTTTTCAAGTCTGTCTTTGCGCAATTTAGCCATATCTACTCCGACTTCCCAATCGTGTGAAGTTGTGCCGTATCTGGATCTGCGATATTTTTGATTATATTTCATGTTGTTTCTCCTTATAATATTGTTTATTTTTCTCGTTGTCTACGAGATTTTATTATTTGTTATCCTCTGATCTGAGGGGTGTTCTGTCGTAAACTTTACCAGCCGAGTATCCACCGTCAACATTTATGTATTGACCTGTGATGTATCCTGCGTCGGGACCTACGAAGAAGTTAACCGAACCTGCAATGTCTGCCGGGTAGGAAAGTGTTCCCATCGGTATTGCATCGAGCGAATCGTCTAGGTTTTTGCCTACGAGCGGATTGCCCTGGTCTACAAACAATTGTGTCGGAACCGTCATCGGGTTTACGCAGTTGATTGTGATACCGTCTCTGCAGCCTTCAAGCGCGAGGCATCTTGTCATGTTGATAACGCCGCCTTTTGATGCTCCGTATACTGCGTGACGTGTCCAACCGAGAACGCCGGCTTCAGA
>CAYJIQ010000040.1:0-10877 GCA_964370275.1 uncultured Christensenellaceae bacterium | reverse complement strand
CAAGGGGAGTTCCCCTGGCTTGTTGCGGGAATAGTTGGCGGGGTTATCTTGCTTATGATTTTAGTTATGATAATAATTGCGGTGACGAGAAAAGGCAAAAACAAGCAGGCGGCATACGTGACAAAGAGCACAAGAGACGAGATAACTCGAACAAGAGTTCCATATGGCACTCCGGTTTTGCAACCTAAGTTTATCATTGCAAACACGCACAACATTGGTGCAAGGGAGGATCAACAGGATTCGTTTGGCATGTCAAACGTCATGGACAAGAAGTTTGTCGCTCAGCACGGAGTATTGGCGGTGGTTGCAGATGGTATGGGCGGGCTTTCAAATGGCGCAAGGGTAAGTTCGATGGTAGTGCGTACGATGATTGACAGTTTTAGCGGGCTTTCGTCGGAAATGGATGCGTCGCAATTGCTCATGTACATGCTAGAAGAGGCAAACAGCAGGGTCAACGAGATGCTCGAAGACGAAGAGGACAGCGGCACTACTGTGGTTGCGGTGTTGATGAAGGGCAACGAGTTTTCGACAATTTCTGTCGGAGATAGCCATATATATCTGTTTAGAAACGGTGCGCTTGTTCAGCTTAACAGGGATCACGTATATGGTCAGGAGCTTGATAGATTAGCGGCAAGAGGCGAAATTTCTCACGAGGATGCGAGAAACGACCCGAGAAGGGCAGCGCTTACCAGCTACATAGGGATGGGTAAAATTTCGGAGATAGACATTCCCGGAAATAAGATTGCACTTAACACGGGAGATAAGATCGTACTTGCGACGGACGGCATTTTCGGAACGCTGGGCGACGACCAACTTAGCGCAATATTAGCACTAAACGCCTATGATGCCTCCGTGGAAATTGAAAGGAGGATACTTGAAATAGACAAACCGTATCAGGATAACTTTACTGCAGTCATCATTGAAATTCAGTAAAGAACAGTCAGTATTTTAAGATAAGGAGAAAAAGTATGTCGAAAAAAAGTACAGTAGGTTTAATTTTGCTCATAGCCGGAATTATTGCAATTGGCGTATCCGTATATCTGTTCTTAACGGCGGGTGCGTCTGCTGTGGACAGTGCGCTTGATTTGTTCGGAGGGCTGTTTAAAAACGCTCCGGATGCACAAGCTTCGGTTCAAGAGATGAGCTCGGTCGGTGATGTTATTGGAGGTGGATTTTATGGATATGTTTAGTAGCTTGATGGGAGGCGGCCCCTCCTATACAATTCCGATTATAGTCGGCGTTGTCGGCGTTGCACTCGTTATCACGGGAATAATTCTTATGGTCTCGGGAAGAAAGTCGAAAAAAACGCCTCAGGGACAGCGTCCGCCACAGCAGGGTTACGGAGCGCCACCTCAGGGACAGCGCCCACCGCAGCAGGGTTATGGAGCGCCGCCTCAGGGACAGCGTCCGCCGCAGCAGGGTTATGGAGTGCCACCTCAACAGGGATATAGCGCACCTGCTCAACAATCTCCGCCACCGCAATCTCCGCCACAGCCGCAAGTCGCTCCGGTTCTTGTTGGCAGAAGCGGCCTATATAACGGCCAAAAGTTCCAACTTACGTCGGCAAGGCTTGTAATGGGAAGAGACCCTTCAAGGTGCAACATTGTATTCCCCGAAGGAACGCCCGGAATAAGCTCAATACACTGCCAAGTTTGGTATGATCCCTCACAATCCTGCTTCTTTGTTCAGGACAGTGGCTCAACATACGGAACGTACCTTGCAAACGGGTCGAAACTTCCGCCAAACGTTCCGCAAAAGGTGAATCCGGGGGGGACATTCTACTTGGCAAACAGCGCAACAACATTCTGCGCCGCCATTGAATAAAAAATAATTGTAAGGCGAACCGATACAACAGACAGTCCGGGAGATTGATCAGTTGTATCGGTTATTATTTTTTTATAAAGTGTATTCACTAACGCGAAAATGTGGTATAATTATTTTAAAGATTAGTCGCAAAACGAAAGGGATGGACGCGATGGTTTGGAACATGCTGGGAGAGTGGATTGCGCTCGTCTACTCAGTTATACTGTATATCAACTTTAGAAGAGACAACGATTCCGATTCAACCAGACAAAAAATCCTCGGCAGGATGTACATCGGGGTTATTGTTGCGATTGTTTTTACTCTGGCATCATCCTATACATCGGGTTTCCACGAGAAAACACCTGTCATCGTATCGCAGTTTATGACATGTGGGTATTTCCTGTTTTTACCATTCCCGGGAGTTATGTGCTTTTTTTATACTGTCTCTCTCCTATACAAAAAAAAGTCTCAGCAAAACTTCATGCAAAAATGGAAAGCTTGGTGGATTCCATACTTAATATATACACTGTGCATCGTGTTAAACATTTTTACGGGCATTTTGTTTACCATTTCACCGGAAGAAGGATATATTCAAGGGCCGCTTGTAATATTGCCGTATGCAGTAAATACTTTGTATTTCATATCTATTGTTATAACTGCCGTTAAAAACAAACGCCAACTCAACGGGGATTTATACAAAGGACTTCTTTGCGGCGCATTTCTGGGTGCGCTTGCGATGACGACTCAATACTTCCTGCCTGCGCTGATATTAACAGGTTCGGCGTGGTTTGTCGCGATTTTAATTATACACATATTCATGTTAAACGAGAAGCGTTCAAAGGATAGACTGACCTCGCTATATAACCGAGATACGATGATTACAAACATGGAAAAAAAGGCATCAAAAGGTCAAAGATTTTCCTTATTTGTATTTTCGGTAAGAAATTTCAAGGCGATAAATGAAAAAATGGGTTTGAGATTTGGCGATATTTTGCTCGAAGAGATTGCCGAAAGTTTTAGAATGCTATTTCCCGAAGATTCAGTATTCAGATATAGCGGCGATGAATTTGCTGTGCTTATCGAAGATGTAGATGAAAAAAACAAGAAGCTGGTAAGCGTTGCGGCGGCAGTTTTTGCGAGGGGCTTTTATGTAGAGGGGACAGATGTTGAGCTGGACATTGTTTATGCGAGGGTGGACTACCCCGAGTTTGGCAAGGACACGCGCACGCTCATCTCTTCGGCAGACTACGCGATAACGACAGCAAAGACAAAAGCGCACGAAAATAACTACATATATGACATAGAACTTTGTAAGCGCATGTCGAAAAGAAACGAAATAATAGAGAGAATCAAATATGCAATAGCAAACGACGGCGTTGAGGTTCATTATCAACCGATATACACGGTGGAAAAGAAAGAGTTTAACCAAGCAGAGGCGCTGATGCGTTTAAAACCCGACGGAAGAGACCCCATATTTCCCGGGGAATTTATTCCGCTTGCCGAAAAATCGGGGCTTATCGTTGAGCTTACATACCTTATGATAGAAAAGGTATGTTCGGATTTTGCAAAAATACAGCGCGAAAATAAAGACTGCAAGCTCAATTCAATTTCCGTAAACATCCCGTATCTTCAGTTTTTGCAGTATGGAATGTTTGAGCGAATCACGGGAATTATCGATAAACACGGTCTTGTGCCGAGGGACATCATGATGGAAATAACAGAGCGGACGCTTGTCTCGGATGCGGACAGGGTGCACCGCGTTATGACGAGGATGCAAGAGGCGGGCTTTGTCTTTGAGCTTGATGACTTTGGGGTGGAGTATTCAAATATGAGTCTGTTCTTAACCTTGCCTGTAGACATAATGAAGATAGACAAGAGCCTCATAGACACTGTAACCGAGTCGCAAAAGAACAAGGCGTTTTTCAGACACCTTATTGCGGGCGCAAAGGAAGTTGGGAGCAGGATAGTTGTCGAGGGAATAGAAAACGAGGAAGTGCTAGAATTCGTAGTTTCCTGTGGTTGCGACTTCGTCCAAGGCTATGTTTTTACGCGCCCGCTAAAGTTTGATGAGTTTGTAGAGTATACCGTTAAGAACAACTCAAAATAATTACAAAATATTTTCCATAACAGTTCTGTCCGTGCCTGCGATTTGTTCGGCGCAAAATTCAATTCTTTCGAGTGCAAGAAATATTTCATATTCCTGCCTCGCCTCAACGGCAACCTGCAAAGATACTACTTCAATGCCCAAAAGATCAAGCTCTCCATGTTGAAGAAGAGAGGCAAGCATACTTCTGGTTTCGCTAAACTTTGTTGAGATATCCTCGCAAATTACCTCCACCTGTTCAAAATCATTTAAATCAAGAGCAACTTTCATCTGGTCGCTTAGTGCGGAAAATTCTTCGCACACTCCAAGCAGGTATGCGGATTGAAAGATTGAACCCGCTATAAGTACAGCGAGAAAAACGACAAGCGTTATTTTTTTAGCCATTTATACCTTCTTTCTCGACCGTGCGCCTAAAATTTGTAGAGAGATTTTTACAAGTACCGTCTTTTTCCTGAACAAAGAACAGCCCGTCTTCGCGGTAGGTCAAAATAAAAATATCCTTAGTGCGCTTAAATCCCAGAGTATGGCAAAGTTTTGAAAGGTCAGAGTCGCTCATCCCCAGTGAGGAAAGCGAATTGGTCTGTGTTTTAGAATCCATAATAAGTGCAGTGCAAATTTCCGTCTCCTTAACTTCTATATTCATGTCCTCGGGAGTTAGCGGGCATTTTTTTGCATAAGGAAAAACGGTGAGGTTTCCGTTCGTCTCCAAAATTGCGTAGCGAATGTCGGAAATATTGGTGTTTCCGCTTGTGCGCAGCTGTTCCATGAGGTCGTTTAAGCTATAGTCAAGCCGCTTGATCTCGTTAATGTCGAGCTTGCCTTCGTGGATGAGAATCGAAGGAGCACCGCACAGCAATCTTCTAACGTGTTTGCTCTTTAGCGTTAGCAGTGAGAAGGCGTAATATAACAAAATAAGTGTCGCTGTAGGTACAACGCCATAAAGGAGAGGGATGCTTGTAGAGCCCATCGGCGTCGAGGCGACCTCGGCTATCATAAGTGTAATGACGAACTCATATGGCTGAAGCTGCCCTGCCTGCTTTTTTCCCAGTATTCGCATGGTAAACAGCAACAAAAAATAAATTATCACGGTTTTGATGATTATGTTAAACATTAATAATCCTCCAAGAAATAGTACTGTATACCTATTTTTCCTAAAGCATCGTCGATTATTCGCATTAAAGATATTATAGTGGAAAAAATGTAAACATTGTGTTATATTAGTAAATGAAACACACATTCATGTTATTATAAAGGTGAAATCTGCTAGAGGGGTGATTTGATGTATAAGATACTTATTATAGAAGACGAAAAGCCGATTGCCGATTTGCTAAAATATGGGCTGGAAAAAGAAGGGTTTAAGGCGCAAACTGCACTGAGTGGAGCAGAAGGGCTTCTCGCGGTGGAAAAATTTGAGCCACATGTCATCTTGCTTGACATAATGCTCGGAGATATGGACGGCCTTTCAGTTTGCAAGGCAGTGACGATAAAATATAACATTCCCATCATAATGGTTACAGCAAAATCCGACCAACTTGACAAACTGGTCGGCCTTGAATACGGCGCAGACGACTACATAACAAAGCCATTTGACTTAAGGGAGGTTGTGCTCAGAATTAAGTCGATTTTGAGGCGGATAACAAAGGCGAAGATGCCGGCAGAGGATACGGGAGAAATCCGTGCTTCGGACGTGGTATTAGACTTAGACAAACACACGGTTTTAAAAGCCGGGGTTGCGGTAGAGCTTACTCCAAAAGAGTTTTCGTTGCTGGAAACGCTGATGAAAAACAAGGGCAAAGTCCTCACAAGATCTGACCTACTAGAGCTTGTATGGGAATTTGAATACATTGGTGACACGAGAACGGTGGACATTCACATCCAGCGTCTTAGGAAAAAGCTGGGAGACGACAAGTTGATAACGACGGTCTTCGGCGTGGGCTATAAAATTGCGGAGGATGCGGATTGAGCCTTCTTACAAAGCTTATTCTGATATTTTCGGCTATACTTGTGCTTTCGTTTGGGCTGTTAAACGCAATAACGGCGGCGCAGATTATAAACGAAAATGATGCGACAATAGACAATGAACAAAAGGAGCTTATGCAAAGTTGTTCTGTTCTTGTCGTGAGCTATTTTATTGAAGAAGGATATGGCAAAACACAGGCAGGCTTTGCAAGTGCGGGTGAGCAGATTGCACAGGAACTCACAGCGGTTTTTTCAAATGCTGCAGCGGCATACTATGCCGATGGCTCGCCGCTATATGTTCCGCCTGAGTTTACATATGATACGACAGAGGATATAATTAACGCTACTAACGGAAATTCTTCCTACACAGTTGTTCAAACCGAGCAACACGTAAGCGCATATCTATCTTTTCCCGTGTTGGCAGAAGAAGAGGTAATAGGGATAATGCGTCTGTATTCGGACTATACCGATCTTTACCGAACAGGGCAGACAAGAAGCGCGACTATGCTGATAGAGACTTTGATGGCGCTGAGTGTTGGATTTGTCCTTGTATACATTGTGGTAAGAAGGGTGGTCTCTCCGGTGCAATCGCTAAGAAATGCAATTGTCGAATTTACAAAAAATCCGAGGATGCATGAAAATATCAGCGTGAAGAGGGAAGACGAAATTGGCGAATTGACGCGAGCGTATAATAACATGGCGGATACCATAGTTGCTCAAATGGACATGATAGAGGCGGAAAAGGAAGTGCTCGCCGATACAATTCGCTACAGAAAAGAGTTTTTTGACAATGTAACGCATGAACTTAAAACCCCAATAACGATAATAATGGGATATGCGGATATGTTGCAGGATGCAGACAAGGAAAGCGAATTTTTCGCGCAGGGTCTGCAAAATATATCAGCCGAATCTAAACGGCTGAGCAGTATGGTGACGGAACTACTGGAGGAGTCGAGGTTTTCGCACACGGCGAGGATAGCTCCGCAGAAATTTGAAATAAACCGGGTTATAACCGAAATTGCAGAGACAATGAGTCTAAAGGCGAAAAGGTATGATGTCGGAATTGAGGTGGATTTGCCGCAGAAAATGGCGACGTTGGGAAATGCCGAGCAGATAAGAAGGCTGTTTGTAAACCTCATAGACAACGCGATAAAATACTCCTGCGCACATGACAGTGTTAGGGTCAAAGGACGAATATTAGAGGAACACATAGTTGTGGAGTGTAGCAATAGGATGCAAAACCCCATAACTGAAGAAGAGCTTGCAAACATATTTAAGCCGTTTTACAGGGCAGAGAACTCGGGAGAGACGGGGAGTGTAGGCTTAGGACTTGCAATTTGTAGGGAGATTGTCGAGGAGCACGCGGGGAGTATCGATGCAAAATTATCAGAAGACAGAAGAGAGATTATTGTTACCACTGTACTTGAAAGGTGTGAAATAGCATGAAGAGAATTTTAGTGTTGTTGGTTGCCACAGCATTTCTGGCAACAGGGTGTGCGGCACAATATATCAAAAATGTGGTCATGGAGGACGACGCTCCGCTGACTTCCACCGAGCCGCTTGAGCTTTCTTCCGGGGGAACTCTGCCTACAACATATATGGAAAGTGACTTTGAATACCTCGGATTTTGTTCGGAAGACTCGCTTATGGGTGTGGGCGAGAGCACCGGGCTTGCAGGAGGAATAGTTTGCGTCGATGCAAGTACACTAGAGATTAGCGTTGCCTCGGCTGTTTCGGGCGGATATATCGGAGACCACACAAACGACGGAAAAATTATACTCAGCACTCCGACGGGCGATGATACGGAAATTGGGTATACTGACATATTGAGTGGAGAATACACGAAAATCGCAACAGAAGAGCGCACAAGTATAGAGGTGCAACCGCACTGGACAGATGATTTAAAATCTGTTATTTACGTAATAAAAGAGGAAGAGAATAGAACTATAAAGGTTTACGATACGGAAAAGGACGCGCTTTTTTCGCAGGCGCTGAGCGAAATTTTGCCGGTTGAGTGGATGGACACGCTGGAAGAAGTTTCCGCGATAAACTGTCACTCGTATTCAAAAGATGGATTTGTTTTAAGTTTAAAGTATGAGCAAAAACCTTACATAATAGTAAAGCCTGAGGGAGATCCGTATATAATGATGACAGCTTCGGATACGGACGAAATTGTTATGGCGGGGAAAAACATTTATCACATTACGCAGTATAAGGATTTGGTAAAGTATTCTCTTGAAGAAAATGTATCGTATAAAATCGCCTCGGCTGTTGAGGACTTTTCAATAACCTGCGATGAAGAAGTTCTTGTATATCAGACACTGAACGAAAACGGATGCTCGTTGCTCTACTTAGTAGATAATAATACGGACAAAAGCGGGCTTGCAGACGTAAGAGACGGAGTTATGGATTTTGAAGTTTCGCCCGAGGGAAACAAGTTATACGTAAAATACGCCGATGAATCTTCATTTGAAACTGTGGTGAAAAATGTGGTGCGTGTATTTTGAAAAGGTTGATTTGCGCGGTTTTGGCATTGACACTGTTACTTTTCGGATGCTCAGCGCAGGTGAGTACATACTCGCTCTGTGCTGAGCTTCTTTCCCATATGTGGAACATGGATTATGAAAATTACGATGCAACCGAGCTTACAAACTTTGTGCAAAACAACTACGAAAAAGAACATTTAGACGAGTACATGAACACACTTGACATAAGCGAAAACGGCGTTAAGGAAAACAAACTGAAAAGTGAGTTGTTGAGCACAGAAGACTTTGGCGTGGAGCAGGTTATAATAGACGAAAAGGTATATGATGTTCAAAAAATATGTGCTAACGTGCGAATTACAAGCTATGAATCGGCAGATCCGAGCTATTTTGAAGTAGGGGATTTTTCGCTTGTATATAATTTTTATTTTGATGAGATGAAGATTGCCGGATTTGATTACGCGCCGAAGGAGGGTGCGTTTGTTCCTGCCGAGCATAAGACTGAGCTTACTCAGGAGCAAAGCGAACAGATTGAGGAGTACTGTCGTAAGTATCTAGACTTAAGATATGAGCTTTCATACGAAACTTTCGATCCGGCAACAGTGCTTGACGTTTACGAGCAAATTTGCCACAGCCAGTTCTTGGAATGGGAAGATATCAATATTGACTCGCTCAGGGAACAGTCGAGAGAATTTAAGCAACATCTTGTGAAGATGAATCTAACCGAAGTGCAGATTGAGGTTGCACCGCAAAAAGAGGCGGTCTACGACGGAGAAGTGACACAGTTTTATTATCATGCGGAGCTAGTTTACTCTTTTAATGCGGACACAGATGAGGAATTTTTGACTAAATATTCAATGGGTGAACAAAATTCGATGAAAGAGACACTCTTCTTCGAGTTTTATGGAGATGAGCTTAGGATAATATTGGGCGAATATGAGTAGTTAGAGGGAGTGTATCTCCCTCGTGTCGAGTGTCGGGTGAGTATGCAATTTGCGCTACGAGAGCTCGTGTTTGTACTTCATCTTAGTTGCCAGCCCGCCCCTTATGTGTCGTTCCTCGAGATTTGTTTCGAGGACTTTTTGGACTTTATAGTAAGTAGATCGGTCAAGCTCCCACAATCTCTCGGAAACGTCTTTATGTACGGTCATAGCTAATCAGAACGCTTTGGTCAAGCCCGATGTCGGATAACAATTTCAAGTAAACATCGAGTTTTCCGTCCTTACCCACGGTGATTTTCTCGATAATCTCTTTGAGCTGAACGTTCGTCATGGATTCGATGTCCACCATGCTGTCGAGGTTTTTAAAAGTGGATTCTAAAACCTTCTCCAGCTGATCGCCTTTTGAGAGATTGTATTGCGTAAGCTTCAACTCGTTTTCATACTTCTCAATATCGACGTTGAGCGTTGCCATCTTCTCACGAAATTCCTCACGTGTAATCAAATCGTCCTCGTACATCTCCATATACCGCTTGCGTGAACGATTAGCCTTTGCCAGCTTGTCCGTAAGTTCCTTCTCAAAATCAATATTTTCCTCTTTGGTATGATAAATGCGATTAAACTCACGCACGATGTTTTGGATTACGCTGTCTCGGGTTTCAAGAATGCTTGTGAAGTAGTCCTGCAACGCTTTTTTAAGCAGAGGTTCTTCGATTCTGAAAGTGTTCGGGCAATAGTCTGAGCCGTGAGCGTTGCGCCCCGAACAAACCCAGCGGATATAATGATTTTTATATTTATTTTCCACACGGCGAAAGGAAAATCCACAGCAGGAACAGCGGATTACTGTTGAAAACAGGTGTCGGTTGCTCTGGCGTTCCTTGTTCAGATTAAAAGCGTTATTGCGCTTGCGGAGCAATTTTTCTGCCTGCTTAAACGTATCGTCCTCGATGATGCGAAGTTCGGGTTTCTCGGTGATATACCACTCGCTTTCGTCCCGCTTCTCACGCTTGGAGGTGAGAAAGTCAGCAACCTCCTCCTTGCCGTTTATAATTCTTCCGGTATAAATCTCATTAGTCAAAATTCGACCGATAGCGTTCTGCGACCAACGGCAGTCACGTTTGGTTTTCACACCCTCGGCATTGAGAATTTGAGCGATTTTATTAGCCCCATAACCGCCGTGCAGGTACAAATCATATACCCGTTCGACGACCTTGGCTTCATCTTTATTGACTTTCAGATTGAAATAGTCGCCGGGGATTTTGTCGTAACCGAACACGAAATTGGGAACTTTGCCTTTTTTGGCGTTGAGTTGTTTTCCAAATTTTATTCTTTTAGAGGTATTTGCGCTTTCCTCCTGTGCAAGTGCGCCGAATATCGTCAGCACAAACTCGCTCTGCCCCAGCACCGTCATATTTGCGGTCAAAAACGTAGTTTCAATCCCATATTCTTTAAGCTTACGTGTGCTTTCGAGCAAATCGACTGTGTTGCGAGCAAACCGAGAGATATCTTTAACCACGACCATATCAAAAAGTCCGTGTTTAGCATCACGAAGTAGTCGTTGAAACTGCGCACGGTTTTTTATTTTAGTGC
>CAYJIQ010000039.1:8986-11085 GCA_964370275.1 uncultured Christensenellaceae bacterium | reverse complement strand
CTTCAATTTCCCTTTTTACGGAAAGATTTTCTGCGATGCTCTTTGCAATCATGGGGTTGTCCTCCATAATCATCAGTTTGATAGTCGTCTCACTCATATTGCTTCCTCCATACATTTTTGAGTACACCAATTGCGCCTGCAATTAATCGTTTTGAATCTTGCATATTCGCGCGGTGCTCTATGCCTTCATTATAGCACTATTTGAGCGTATGACAAGAGCAAAAAACGCCTTTTTTTCAAAAAATGTAAAAAAAATAAATAAATTATTAGTTGATGTCTTTTTATAAATTAAATTTAAATTTGCAAGTCGGAGAATTAAATTATACTATTTTTGCAAGTTGTTACAATTTTTTCCTCTTTAAAGAAATGCGCACTCCGACGAGTACAATCGCCAGCGGCAACAGTACATCAAGGAAAAAGCCCAACAACATCTGCGAAAATTCATCCGCAACCGCCAGCCTCGTGCTTTGTAGCTGCTTTACAGGTATATTTAATACATTCATTTCAGGAGACACATACGTACAAACAGCAGGTAACAAATCTCTGTTGCCCGATATTTGGATTTCAGTGTTGGTCACAAAGGAAGAAGAGGAAAACACCACAAAGTTTCCGACATCTTTGCTTATCGCGCCAAGTGTGAACTCTCCTATCTCATCCGTATTTGCAAAAAGCAGGTTTGTCATCCCCTCAAGCGGCTTTGCGTAGCTGTCCGGCGGTGCCAAAAGAAAAGGCTCGATGTCCGCACTTGGGTCGGTGCGTATCGTGCTTGCCTCGCTGAGCACAACTGTCTTACCTTCCTCTATGAGCTCTTGGGTTATATCGTGCTCAACCAGCTGAACTTGATATGTCGTAGGCCTCAGACTTATAGACTCCGTCTCTCTGCTAACTACGATGTCTTTTTCGATATAAAAACCGTAAGATTCGATAAGCTCATAAATATTCTCCCTGGGTTCTTCAAGCACCTGCATAGACCCCTCTGTAAGGTCTACGGTTACACTGTCCATAAGCAGGATAAACGTCCCCCCCTGCGAGATAAACGCTTCGATAATCGAGCACTCTTCCTGCGTATAGTCGGACTTGGGCGAAACGCTTAATAATATGTCCTTTTCCACATCGGGAGTTTCGCTTACAATGTCGATGCTCGAAACGTCAAAGTTAACAGCTTCAAGGCTGTCCGTAAGTTCCTCAAGCGACGCTATCTCCATCTCCTTATGCCCCGTTAAAAAGCGCACACGCTTTCCCGTTGTACTCGTCACAACGTCTATCGCCGAAGTGATTTTCTGTTCAACATTAGTTTCATGAACGTTTCCCCACTCGTCTGACTCATACATCTCACTGTTCGGGATAATCCGATAAGAAGAGCCATCTGCGTTCGTCACAACGACAGCTCCTTCCTGCGAACTAAGGGAGGTGTTGCCAAATTGTGTTAGAAAAGTTGGATTAGTGAAGTAGTCGACATTTTGCACAAAAATCTTGTCGCTGGCCGCCACATATTTCGCCAAAACATTTAGGACATGGTCGTCTTCATTTCCCCGGAAATATACTGCATAAATTGACACATTTTGTGTTAATTTGTCGATAACATTCTCAGACTCGTCGCTCAGCGTATAAAGCTCCTTTTCCGTCATGTCTACACGCAGCGCAAACTGATCTTCAAGAGAAAGCGCCAGCACATTTACCACTGCCAGCAATCCAAGAAGCACCGCACCAATAAGAAAGGGGAGGATAAATTTAATGGGTTTCTTTTTCATGAGCCCCTCCTTCTCGAACGCCTGAAGTTTTCTACCATTCCCGTAAACACGAGAAGTGCAAAGGTAAAAGAGCACAGATATAGTGTAGAAGAGAGGCTGATTATTCCCCGCTCGAACGTCTCAAACTTGTCATATACCGAAACAAACGATACGATTTCTCTTAAACTTTGGTCGCTTACAGCCTCGCTCGCACGGTCTGCGAGCAAAAGGAGCAACAGCGCACCCATGCCGACAAGCACAGCCGTCATCCGACTTTCGGTTATCGAGGCGATAAACATACAAACGGAGATCATCGCCGAACATAGCAAAATAAACCCGAGATACAGCGTAAACGCCTCTCCCACAGCC
>CAYJIQ010000039.1:7414-8976 GCA_964370275.1 uncultured Christensenellaceae bacterium | reverse complement strand
TCCGCCGAGCAGTGAAATTATCAGTGGATATATCAAAGAAACGCCCATTGCGCAAAGAAGCACAAACATCGCCGCAAAGTATTTCCCAAATACGATTTGCGACGGAACTCTGGGCAAGGACGACAAAAGCTTGTCCGTTCCGAATTTTCTGTCTTGGGTAAACATCCCGAGCGTCAAAAACGGGACGAGAAATATGACAACTATGCTCATCCTGCCGATAACGCCGTTTAAAGAAGAGCTTCCCGCAGAAATGTTGCTACCCATAAAGAGCACGGACATTGAAAGTATAAATGCCGCTATGAATATGTAGGCGTGCGGTGTCTTGAAATAAGAACACATTTCTCGCTTAATAACGCAGAGCATCCGAGCTCCTTTCTCCCGTTAGTTGCAAAAGCATTTCGTCTATAGAGATCGTTACCTGCCTCATCTCTAAAACGGGAATCATGTTTATGCTGGCAGCTCGCCAAATGTGAGCGCGCAAGTCTACCTCTCGCTTTGAAACGACCAGGAAATCGACAAATTCTTCAGAGACTTGCGTCACGTCTAAAAGTTCCTCTACTCCCTCAAGCGCGCTTAATATGTTTATAACCTCGCTCCTTGGTGCTTCGAGCCTAACTCTGACTCGAGAATGTTCATTTGCGGCGGATTTTATGTGTGCTATAGAATCGTCGACGACAATTCTTCCGTTGTTCATAACCAGAACACGCTCGCAAATCTCGTCTACCTCGCGCAGATTTGCCGTTCCGATAATGAGTGTCGCCAGCTTTTTTATCCGCCTAAGCACGCTGTGAATAACGGCAACCTTGTCGCCCACAACTCCGCCCGCGGGTTCGTCTAAAATTATAACCTTTGGTTTTGCAAGCATCGCCTGTGCAATGCCAAGAAGCTTTCTTTCGGATGCATCAAGGTTTATGCACAAAGTTTTTAAATAGTCGTGAATGCCGGTAAATCTGGAAAACTCGTCAATCTGTGCCGCGAGTTCTTTGCCTCTTACGCCTTTAGCCTCTCCAACAAATCGCAAAAATTCCTCCACCGTAAGCTCGGGATAGTTAGGCGCACCTCCCGGCATGAAACCGATGAATTTTTTTGCGTCTCTTGGGCGCTTCGCCATGTCGTATCCAAAGACATTTACCTGTCCTTCGTATTCGGTAAGCGACCCGCTTAAAATTTCCAAAACAGTTGATTTTCCTGCACCGGATTTTCCAAAAACAGCTACAGCTCGCCCATCTTCGATGATAAAATTCACGTCGCTAAGCGCAGTGTCTATTCCAAAATTTTTAGATAAATCCCTCACAGATATCATGGTTTTCCCCTAAGACCGACCGAGATTTGATTATATATTTTCGCTTTTTAGGTCGGCATTCTCCTATATTATAACAAAAACACACGGGGTGTTGCTGTGAATTTATTGTTAATTCTGCCCAAATATAAGATCAAGCAAAAAAGAGCGCACCTGTGTCTGCTCCTCGTATAAAACTTCGGGGTTTGTTATGCAGATGGTCGGAAACATCACACACCACCAGTTTTCACCCTGTGCATCGCCGAGGTTTATGCGCAGCGCG
>CAYJIQ010000039.1:6781-7373 GCA_964370275.1 uncultured Christensenellaceae bacterium | reverse complement strand
TTAGCTCCCCGTAGCTTTTGTCGGGAAAGAGGTAATTTCCCGTCTCGGCGGAAGCTTCGTATGTGAATCCGTTCCCCTCAAGCACCGAGTTTGCGACATTTTGCAGTTGTATTATATTTGATTTTACATATTCTGTCGCGTCCTGCTTTGTCTGCCAAGAAGCAGAAACCTCCGAGACATGCTCCAAGATAGCATCCCTTACAAGAAGCTTGACCTCCTGGTCTTGCTGAGAGTCGCTGTTTGCAACTATGTGGATTCTAAAGGGAGTTTGTGCGTTTGCATTTTCCGAAAATACGCAAAACGAAGCGATAAAAATAATTACGAGCGCGAGTATTGTTCCTTTAATTTTCATATCTGTTCCTCCGAAAAATTGTTATTTCCCGTAACATTTTTCGTTGCTCAAACGCCTTGCTTTTTATCATGCAATATATTATTACCCATACACACATTTTTTTATAACGTGCAATCCTTTAAATGATTTCGTGTTTTATTAACGGATAAATTGACAAAATATTGTTAATAGTATTAATATAATGTGTAAGTTAAATTATAAAGGCGGGTGCTTATGAGAGAATTGTTTGAACTTTTTTGG
>CAYJIQ010000039.1:0-6771 GCA_964370275.1 uncultured Christensenellaceae bacterium | reverse complement strand
GGATGCGTTGCGTTTGGCGGAGGATATGCACTCTTGCCCCTCATAACACGCGAACTTTCGAGCAAACGCAAGTGGACGACAAAACAGGAGTTGCTCGACTTCTTTGCCGTAGGCCAGTGTACTCCGGGGATCATCGCCGTAAACGTTGCAACTTTTGTGGGAAACAAGCGCAAAGGGTTCGTCGGCGGAATCTTCACAACCCTCGGCTTTATAACACCTTCAATAATTATAATCACACTTCTTGCCTCGCTTCTCACAGCAATCTCGCAAAACCCTATCGTCTTACACGCATTTGCGGGCGTCCGAATATGCGTTTGCGTGCTGATATTTACAGCGGTGACAAGGATGGCAAAGAGCGCTGTTGTAGATGTGCTGACGGGGATAATTTGCGCGGTGGTCTTTTTTGTTGCGACGCTCACACACATTTCGGTAATCATTTTAGTCGTTGCGGCAGGGCTTGTCGGGCTTCTCTTTAAGAGTGTTTGGAGGAAAAAGGCGTGATATTACTCGAGCTTGCTTTTGAATTTTTTAAGATTGGCCTGTTTGCTGTGGGCGGAGGTGCTGCGACGATTCCCTTTTTATATCAGCTGGGCGAATCAACGGGATGGTTTAGCGCACAGACGCTTTCTGATATGATTGCGGTTTCAGAATGCACTCCCGGTGCAATCGGCGTAAACATGGCGACATATGTCGGCTACGACACTGCGGGAGTTTTGGGCGGAATTGTTGCCGGAGTCTCGCTTATCGCCCCTGCATTTTTTATAGCTTCGATAATATCAAAGTTTCTTTACAAGTTTGAAGAGAGCCGAATTGTTAAGGACGTATTTTACGGATTAAGACCCGCCTCTGTCGCTCTCATTGCCACGGGCTGTCTTGAAATTGCAAACACATCTCTTTTTGATCTTTCAAAAACCGGGTTTGAGATGGTAGACATGAACGCAGTCATATTTGCCTTTGTATTGTACATACTAATGAAAGAGCTTAAATTGCACCCGATATTTTACCTCGCCTTTGCGGCAATCATGGGAATTTTGCTCGAATTATAACAAAACCGTAAACTTATTATGAACAATGTGCGTGATACAAGATCGAAAATTGACAAAATGAAGTCTTCAAATTATACTATACAAGGTTGACGACGAAACATTGTGGTTTTCAACACTTTATATACGAATATTTAAAGAGAGGTTTATATGACACAAAAACGAAGAATGGCTACACCGATAAAAGTTTTAATTGCGATGCTCGCTGTGCTTATCGTGGCGGCAGTCGGTGTACTCATCATGATTTTAGCAAGATACGGAGAGCTTAAGGATAATCCCATGCTGGCATTTCAAGACTTGTCTCTAAATTCCGCATATTCTGCCGAAATGGGCGCAACCGACGCAAACTATCAACACCAGATAACGACGGACACAGGCGAACTTTTGCAAACGGAGCTGGGCGTTGTAAACGTCGCATTTTTGGGGCTTGATATAAGCGATGAGCGTGTTTCTGAGGGAATGAACGCCAGGAGCGATCTCGTCATGGTAGCGTCAATAAACCTAGACACCGGGCACACCGAAGTACTTTCCATCCCAAGAGACACCTACACCGAGGTTTATAAATTCGACTACGACACCGGCGAAGTTTCGGGTTCATATCACGACAAAATAACCCACGCATATCCCGCAGGCGGCGGACAAAGATATTACGGAGCAGAGAGCACTGTTATGGCGGCAAGCAACCTTCTTAGCTGCGATGGCCAATACTACGTGCCCATCGACCTGTTCTTTTCCATCGACATGGACGGAATATATGAAATTTGCGAAGCCCTTGACGGAGTTGAGGTAACTCTCCCCTACGACAGCTACTACATACGAGACGAAGGCGGCAGCAGTACGGGCGACCTTATCGGAAGAGCGGGCGAAACCGTTACCCTCGACGGAGAGGCGGCATACAGCTTTGTTCGCGCAAGAAAAGACGTCCCCGGCGGAGACATCGGCAGAACTCAAAATCAGCAGGTCTTCATTATGGGAATGCTTGAGAAGATTAAGGAGATGGGCGCAGTCGAATCTGCGACGAGACTTTACGACGAGTTTTTGACATTTGCAGATACAAATATCTCCATCGACCAGGCTCTTGCCTTTGCGACGGTTATAGACAAAATCACCTTTGACGACATTACGTTTAAGACACTTGACACCACCAGCGGAAGCAGAGACGGCTCCTCGGTAGAAATTGTCGACGAAGAACTTATGGCACAGACGGTAAGAGATATGTTTTACGAATTAGGCGGCGCTCAGTAGCCGCTTCTGCCCAAATGTTTATACGAAAATATAGTTAGTATAGGAATTTTTGAATGCGAGAAGAAGAAACTAAAAAGAGAAGACCTCTGGGACAAGCTCCGGTTAAAGGCGAAAATTCGCAACCGGAAAATTTTGGCGTTCAAAACAGTGCAAAAGGCACAGCCCCTTTGCCAAAACAGCGAGAGAGAATCACAACTACGCCGAAAATTCCCGTCAACGACGTTTTGATAGGCGAGCAACCTCTGCCCAATCCGGGATCACCACAAACAGCACAGGTAAAGCAACGGCAGTCGACACGTGCCGGGCAGACGCAGGAAAACGGCAGCGCTCCATCTCCCGAAAAACCGGGCGCAGTTCCCGCAAGGCTTACCCAAAGGGCGGTTAAAAGACAAGACCCCGCCCAACAGCCGAGCGTTGCACAAAGACCTCCGCAAAAACCCATGCAAAGACCTCAGCCCCCCGAGGCACAAAAACCTCCTGTTCAAGAACAGCAAAGACCTCCTCAAAGACAGGTCGAACGCAGAACACCTGAAACAATAAAAACCCCCGCCTCGCGAGGTTCTGCTACCGTTGCAAACAGAATAATCGGCGAGCACAAACAGGCGGTTGCAAAGGAACGTCCGAGAGTTCAAGAGAGAGTTCCGCTTAAAATGGCTATGATGGCAGAAAAGGCGGGCGCTCACCAGCCCTCTTCCCAACCTTCTCCCCAACCACAGGTGAGAAGCAGGTTTGCAGGCGCAAAGCTCAAACAAATTGAAGACGACTTGCAAAACACAAAATATTCGGACTTTGAGGATGTTTCTCGGAGGCAAGAGCAACCGGCAAGGGAACAAGCCGGGCAAAGTCGCCGTGCGCAAACAATGCGTGCTCAGGACGAAAATATTCAAACTGCGCCCGAAAGGCGAGCACAAAGTGTACAGCAAATCGCAGGCACGCCCGAATATGGCACAAACATGCAGATGCGCGTTGAACAAAATGAAGGTGTTCAAAAAAGACCCGTACGTCCAAGACCGGTCGTTTCGGCAAATGTCGCAATGGAGCAAGAAAAACTTCCGTTTTTGTATCCAAAGCTCACCCCAAACTATTCGGCGGACATCATTCCCGCAAATAAATACAACAGTGCAAACGAAGAGCCAAACTTTAGGCACGAGCTTAAATACTACATAAGCATGGCGGACTATGCAATAGCAAGGCAGGCGATGAAAGCGTTGCTTAGACCTGACGAAAACGCAGATGAGACGGGAAAATATCTAATAAGAAGTCTATACTTTGATGACTACGAAGAGACCGCACTTGTCGAAAAGATGGCAGGAAACCTAAACCGTGCAAAATACCGGATAAGGATTTACAACTGCTCTGACAAGGTAATTCGGTTTGAAAAGAAGATAAAACACGGCCCATACATCGCAAAAAAGAGCATAAGGCTAACAAGAGCCGAGTGTGACAGGATAATTTCGGGAGACTATGCGGGACTGCTCCTTAGAGAAGAGCCGCTTGCAAAGGAAATTTATCTGCAAATGGCGACAAACGGACTAACGCCAAGAAGGGTCGTAGACTACGAACGAGAGGCATATGTCCTTAACTTTGAAAATATTAGGATAACCTTTGACCTTGGGCTAAAGGCGGGGCGGATGATAGGCAATCTGTTTGACCCAAACATGCCCACCATGACGATGCTGCACCCGGGAAAAGCCGTGCTCGAAGTGAAATTCGACAAATCTATTCCCACGTACATAAAAAACATACTCGCTTCTATGCAATATGAACAGCGATCTTCCGTTTCTAAGTACGTAATTTGCAGAATGTTTGACTAGATAGACCGACAGGTTTATATATAAGGAGGAAAAATAAATGACGAGCATTGTACAAAATGCAGATACAACAACGAACACAAACGACTTTCTCAGTAACTTTACGGTTTCTGCGGAAGTTACCATAGAGGGAATCCTTCTCACTGTCGGACTCACCTTTTTAACCGGACTTTTTATCTTTTTCATCTACAAGCGTTGCTACAGCGGAGTTGTGTTTAACAAAAACTTCGGAGCGTCACTTATTTTGTTGGGCATGGTAACAGCGGCGGCTGTAACTGTTGTTTCAACAAACCTTGCTGTCGGGCTCGGTATGGTCGGCGCGCTCTCCATTGTGCGTTTTAGGACGGCGGTCAAAGAGACGATAGACACCATCTTTATGTTCTGGTCAATCGGCGAAGGAATTTTGATCGGCGCACAGCTTTATACAGAAGGCCTTATCTTTGCTGTGGGCATAGGAATTGTCATGGTTGTTATCTCGCTGTTTAAGCAAAAAAGCTCTTCAAGCTATGTAGTTGTATTGCGCTTTGAAGAGGGCGCAAAAAACGAAGTGCAGGGACTATTGCGCAAATTCCCCCAGGGCAAGCTAAAAAGCAAGACGGTTTCTCGGGGAATAATGGAACTAACCATCGAGATGAAGCTTTCAGAAAGCGACATAAACATGGTAGACAACTTCGGCCATATCCCGGGTGTCTATGACGCATCTGTAATTAGCTATTCGGGCGATATTGTATCGTAGCTACCAATATATTTGTTACATACACAAATATAAGTTGACAAATCCACTCTTTAGTGATATTATGTGTGGGAATGGTAGTATGCCAATCGAAATATTAATCACGGAGGGTGATATAAATGAAAATTAAAAACATCACAGAGCCTCAGAAGTTTTTTGAAGTGTTAAATGACTGTAAGGGAAGCGTTGAGCTTATCACATCGGAAGGCGACAGACTTAACCTTAAATCCAAACTTTGCCAGTACATCACTTTGACACAAATGTTCAAAGATGCGACCATCGACGAGGTTGAACTTATTGTTTCAGAACCCGATGACCTCAGCTTGTTACTCAACTATCTTGTACGTGGCTAATCAACTTATAAACTAACAGAGCGACACTAACGTGTCGCTCTTTTTTATGCTTAGCCTATAATAGATTCTCACCGTACTGCGCAATTACCTTTGCCGCTCCTTTGAAGCCGACTTTTGAGGTGTCTATGCAAATGTCGTAGTTTTGCGTCTCTCCCCATTTGTTGCAGGAATAGTAATTGTAATATGCCGAACGCCTGCGGTCTATTTTATGAATCGAGTCCTTCGCCTGTTTCTCGCTGAGCCCGCTGTTGTTCTTTAATACATTTTCCAGCCTCCATTCGAGCGGGGCATATACAAACGCACTAACCACCCCCGATACATCGTTTAATATGTAGTCGGCACATCTTCCCACGATAACACAGGATTCCTCTTTTGCTAAATTGTTTATTACTTCAGACTGCACCAAAAAGAGCTTATCATTCAGCGATACGTCAAACATCGAAGCCGAACGCCCTCCGTAGGTATAAGAACCGAGCGCAAGCGAGTATAGCAGGCTGTTTGTCGATTTTTCGTCTGCCGTTTCGAGAATTTGTTGCGACATCCCACTGCGTTTTGCGGCAAGGCCTATTAGTTCTTTGTCGTAGTAGTTTATCCCGAGCAATTGCGCCAGTTCTTTGCCGACATTATGTCCACCGCTACCAAAACATCTGCCGATAGTATAAATTTTATGCATAAACCTTCCTCCTATAGCTACCTCATGTGAGTTTTTGTGTTGAAAAACCTAAAGAGAAATTTCGTCGTAAGAACAATGACCACACCAATCGCAACTAAAACAAGGAACATGAATACCATGCCAATCCACAGCATGATAAGGCTTTGAATGTCGGTAATCATAACTAAACCCTCCTGTACGTTTAATTTTTGGGTCGTTAAAACTTCGCCGGTTAATCTTTTCGTGTACATATATTTTACACCCGCGCGCACGGCATGTCAACAGCTACTATTGCGGTTTTGCAGTTGCTTCCTATAATATATTTGTAACAATATTGCTTGTATCCCCATTTTGTTGTATAATCCTACGGTTGGCAATAAATTTGCCCGAATAAGTAATATATATATTTAAGGAGAAAAAATGAAAAAAACACTTATCTTAGTCCTTTGCACACTGCTCAGCATCGCGCTTATCGCTTGCGCTCCCGCAGCACCTGCAGATTCTACACCCTCTGCAACGGCGACTCAACAGCCCTCTGCACCCGAGACAAACCCCGAGGACTTTGTCGGCGGATATTGGGAAATATCATCCCTAACCGACACCACAGGCCAGACTAAGACGGCACCCGAGATTGTCGAGGAAACAAAGATACTCTCTTCGGTAGGCTTTTCTGAAGACGGCACGGGCAGATATATATCGCAAAACACAGAGACGGGCGAATCTACCGAAACTGCAATAACTTGGGAACAGGTAGACGGCGTTATTAAATATGTATCAGGTTCAGAGGAGGGTACGATAAGCGTTTCGGGCGACACACTCACCCTGGCGACAGAAAATGTCGGCTCTGCACTGTTTGTCAGAGTTCCCGAAAATGATGAGAGCGCAAGCGCAGCAGACGACGAGCAGGTCGAGGCAGACGAAACCGCGCAACCGG
>CAYJIQ010000038.1:0-11088 GCA_964370275.1 uncultured Christensenellaceae bacterium | reverse complement strand
CGTTCTGGCTAAAATAGACGTGTGCGAGTTTGTTGAGCCGCCACGGGTGACAAACGCGATAACCATCGACTTGTCCATCTGCACAGTTTCACTCGGCGTCAGGTCGTCCGCAACGATAATGGACGGTTCGGTTAGCTCTGTGTTTGCACTGGCACGATTTGACAATATCATAACAACTCTGTCTGAAATGTCGCGCACATCAGTAGCCCTTGCTTTCATATACTCGTCGTCCATCTCTGCAAATATTTTCGCAAACGCATCGCCCGTTGTTGCAACGGCATACTCCGCATTCACTCCCTCATTTTCGATTATCCCCTCGATGGATTCCACATAGTCAAGGTCTTCAAGCATCATCTGGTGTGCTTCAAAAATCATGGCATTTTCTTCGCCCACTTCGACAAGTGCCTTTTCGTATAGTTCATTCAGTTCTGCGAGTGCCTTTTCTTTAGCCTCAGAAAAGCGCTGTTTTTCCAGCTCCTTATCCTCTATCCTCTCGCGTTTGACCGTGCTGTCACGCTTAATTATCTCAACGATTTTTCCAATTGCCACACCTTCAAATGCGACTTTTCCCGTATATTTTTCCATAGCGTTCCTTTCTTTTGTTGGCCAAAACAAGTTTGCCAATTAGCCGACGAACTTTGCTATTATCCCTTCTTTTGTATCTTTTAACAGAGCATCGACATCCTCTTCAGTATCTAATACTTCGACAATATTCTCTAAGATTTCCATGTGACCGTCGCCGTCTGCCGCTATGCCTATAACGATTTTAACGGGAGTTCCGTTCCAGTCTATTCCTTCGGGATATGTTACCACGCTAAGACCTGTCTTTTTAATGTTTGCCTTATATTCCTTTTCGCCGTGAGGTATTGCGATGAAGTTTCCGATTGCAACAGAAAAGCTCTCGTCTCTTTTGTGCATTCCTTCTATGTAAGTCTCGTCAGCGTATCCACCCTGAACAAGCAGTTTTCCCGCTCTTTCAATTGCCTCTTTTACAGTCTCACTCTTTTGTCCTAATACGATTTCTTCTGCTCTTAACATAATTGTTTCCTCAGCTTTCTTATATTAATTTTTCTAAATTTATTTTGATCTGTTTTCTTAGTATCGCTTCAATTTTATTTCTTATTACCTGTTCGTCTCGATGATGAAGCGCATGAAGAAAATCATCATCCTCAACGAGCAACGAACTTATTGCACCCATTGCCGCCCTTATGCCCTCGCCCGAATCTTTGGGGAGCAGCATCAGCATACATACTTTTGCTTGAGCGCCGGCTTTGTTCAAAATTGTTCCTGACTCGGGATACAACACCACAAAAACCGGTTCTTTTACGCCTTGGCTAATGCAGTGCAAAATTACAATTGATAGCTCTTCAATGAGCTGGGACGAGATATTCTCTCTTTGCATGAGTTTGTCGTATATAGAGTTGCACTTTTCTTCGTTGGTTCCAAAAGTTTTTGCCGCAAACCCGGAAAATCCTTCTACACTTTGCTCTCCCGAAACCGTCTTTATATCGAATTTATTTAAGAGTTTTTGCATCTGTTCAAAATATGACGCCGCTTCCCTTAGACTGGATGTAAGAGAGCCTACGTGTGTCAGCTCACGCTCTCTTTTGGATGTTATTTTAGCCGTTACTTTCTTAATCTTTTCGTAATCGTCGACCCCGAGTATCGGGTTTACCACGACCACAGGTATCTTTGCGTCCTCTATCGGCACTGTCGATATGAGAACATCAAATTCTTCCCAGTTGTCTCTGTTTTCAAAACTGCCTACTTCTACATCAAACGCAGTTGCAAAACGCACCTTTAACTGTCCTGCCATCATGTAGGAAACTCCGATTCCCGCCATGCATACGACACAGACGCGCAAACCGCTTTTGTCTCCCGCAATTTTTAGCATTGCTGCTCCAAAATACGTTGCAATACATGAGATTTCACCCGAGGATATTTCCTCTTCCGCCGGCAAAACTTTAGTCGCCTCAAGTGTTTTTTCGTATATTTCGGGATATTGTGCTTTAATCTGCTCTCCCATCGGATCTTCAATTATGTATCCGCTTTGAATGCGCACAAGTGCAGACCACAGATGCAAACTAAGACCCCTTACAAGCTGTTCGTCAAGCTTTAACACCGGGCTTAATTCTCGGTCAAACGCTTCAATCAGCTTATACGCCAACATTTGCGCTTCGACAAAAGACTGCGTGTCTTTGTGGTTTAGAGGATTTCTTTGCTTTGCTCTTGCCGCTCTTAGTGCCTTGGCAATATAGTGCAATTCTGCTTCGCAAAAACTTATACTAAATTCCTCTTTTAACAGTTCTGCAATCTTTTTTGAAATTTCCGCTTGCAACCCCGTTGCGCTAAACCCACTTGTCGTGTTTAGTGTTTTGTAACTCAGCAGTCGCGTAACCTGAACGATAACCTGTGTGCAAAAAATGTTGTATGCATTTTGTGTCATCCAGTCAAGCTGAGCGCCCATGCTGTGCAATGCCGCAGTTACACCTTTTTTTACCGAAGCCGGCGGGTATAAATAGCAAGACGAAAGTGTTTTTGGATCAGAGTTAATCAGGTGCGAGACAATCGCTTGCCTTATGTCGCTTTCCTCGCCGCGCACACAAACTCCGAGTCCCTGCCTTGTAAGAAGCTCAATTCCACTCTTTTCAAACCACGCCCGTATTGAATCTAGGTCGAGGCTTATCGTCGCCTCGCTCACGTCAAACTGTCTGGCGTAGTAGTAGAGTTTTTGCCAATCATCGCTGTTTAACACGCTGAGATAAAGTGCTGCTTTTCTCTCGTTTTTATTTACGCTGAACGCAGCACTTTTTAGCAAACTTTGTCTGAAAACTTCCTTTTGCGCTTCGCTTCCTTCAAGGAGCAACCCTTCGCCCACATAAGTTGTAAGGCAAAGGTCGTTGTTCCTGAGTAAAGCATCTGCATTTTCAAGTTCTCTAAATACCGTTCTTGCGCTAACGCCGAGCTTTTGCGCCAATGTCGCTACATTGACAGGTCTTTCACTATTTAATAGTTCCATAAACAATCGGGCAAGCCTTTGCGGTATTCTGTGCATCTTTGTTTTCCTTTAATTCTTATAAATTTGCTTCCAAAAACGCTTTTACAGTTGCGTATGCTGTCTCTTCGTCTGCGCCGTCAAAGCTAAATGCAACTTCCTCTCCGCACTTTACTCCAAGACCCATTACTGCAAACAGGCGCTTAGCATCAACCGATTTTTCACCCTTTTTGATTTTGATTGCGCACTCGTACTTCTGCATCTCCTTAACCATCATCCCAGCAGGTCTTGCGTGGATACCTTCTTTGTCCGTGATTGTGTAGGTAAAGTCTAACATATTATTTGCCCTCCAATGATTTCAAGTCTTCTATTAGTTTAACATATTGCGGAGCATTTAGGAAGTCCGTAATTGCAACAATATATGCAGATGGGCTTGCCGTTTTCGCTCTTTCTTGCAACTGTTCGTGAGTTACTATTATCTGTGCGTCGGTTGGCACTTCGCTAACCGGTGCGTGCACAACTTCGATATTTGTTATTCCGTTGTCCTTTATGCGCTTTCTGAGCTTTGTTGCACCCATTGCGCTGCTTCCCATTCCCGCATCACAAGCGAATACAATCTTTGTTACCTTTGTTGGGAAGGATGTTGGTGCGCTTGCTTCAGCACTTGCCTGTGCAACCTGTGCATTTTGAGTTGCTGTACCCTTTGCCTGAGATTTCATGTCGTTCATTCTTGCCTGTGCAGCTTCGAGTTCGTCTTCGCCTTTGCCAAACTTTTTAAGCAACAGCGCAGCGATGAGGAAGGTTACGACAATTGAGGCGACAATACCCGTTATGTTTGCAAAATATGCGTCGGGTGCACTCATCATCATTTGTGCGATGATACTTCCCGGAGCCGCAGGGCCGACAAGTCCGCCACCGAGGATAGAGAATAGGAACACGCCTGTTGCACCACCTGCAATAAGAGCGATGATAAGAACCGGGTTCATTAGAACAAACGGGAAGTAGATTTCGTGAATACCTCCGAAGAAGTGGATGATTGCCGCACCGGGTGCACTGCTTCTTGCGCTGCCTTTGCCTGCTACCATGTATGCGATAAGAAGTCCAAGTCCCGGGCCGGGGTTTGATTCGATCATGTAGAAAATCGATTTTCCTGTCTCAAGAACGTCCTGTGCTCCAAGCGGTGTGAATACGCCGTGGTTTATTGCGTTGTTTAAGAATAATACTTTTGCGGGTTCAACCAGCACCGATGATACCGGCAACAATCCGTTTTCAACCAGCCACGAAACACCAATTCCCATACCCTCTGTACAGATTACAACAAAAGGTCCGATTCCGATAAATGCTAATAACGCTAGTAAGAAGCCTAAGATTCCGATTGAAAAGTTATTTACAAGCATTTCAAAGCCTGCGGGAATTCTGTTGTGAACGAGTTTGTCAAACATTTTGATTGTGATACCGCCGATAGGTCCCATAATCATAGCGCCCAGCAACATTGGAGTTTCGGGAGAGCCGACGATTGCACCTGTAGTTGCAATTGCAGCCATAACACCGCCTCTGACATCGCCGATAATCTTACCGCCTGTGTATGCGATTAGCAATGGCAACAAATAGTTGAGCATCGGTCCTACGAGCTGTGCAAACAGTTCATTTGGGATCCAACCTGCAGGGATAAAGAGAGCCGTGATTAGTCCCCATGCGATAAATGCGCCGATGTTTGGCATGACCATACCGCTAAGAAACCTACCGAATTTTTGTACACCTTGTTTCATGATACTTCCTCCGTATAAAATCTTTTGTTTTATTTATGTGTAAATTATATACCTTCATCACGTAAAATTTCAAGTGGTTTCAGTTGAAATATGGCAAGAGCCACCAGTGACAAAATTAAATACCTGCGTTTATTGATATTATTAATTGTATATTCTTCGGGAAATGTTAAAAACCGTGTCGCAAAATTATACCGACCGGTTTATGTACATGGTTTCAAAATCCGCAACCTTCATTGGCCTTGCAAAGTAGTAGCCCTGCGCAACATCACACCCGATTGATTTTAGGAACGCTATCTGTTCCTCGTCTTCTGTTCCTTCTGCGACAACTTTCAAATCAAGGCTGTGTGCCATCTTGATAATTCCGTCGATAACGAGCCTTGCGCGTGTGTTTTGGTCTGTGCTTGTAACGAAGCTTCTGTCGAGCTTTATGGTATCCACCTCAAACTCCTTTAACATTCCAAGCGAGGAATACCCCGCGCCAAAATCATCCACCGAGATGCTAAATCCTTCTTGATGGAGTTTGTCTATAATATTTTTTAGCACGGACATATTTTCAAGCAATGTCGTCTCTGTAATCTCCACTTCGATAAAGCTATGGGCAATGCCGTATGAGTCGACAATGCACTTGATATCTTCGACATAGTTTAGATTTTCGAGGTGAACTCTCGAAAAATTAACCGATATAGGCACACAGTCTTTGCCTTCTTGCATCCATCTTGAGATCGTCTTACATACACACTCAAGAATAAACATATCAATCTTGACAATAAACCCATTCGACTCAAAATTCGGAATAAATACATCGGGGTAAATCATATTTCCGTCTTGTTCAATCCACCGAACGAGCGCCTCTGCGCCGACAAGTTCGCCTGTGTTTAGGTTTATTTTGGGCTGGAGAAATGCATAAAACTCTTCGTCTGCAAGCGCTTTTTGCATCTTGTTTGTGATATTTGTCATGTTGATAACATGTTTTTTGTAATCTTCGTCGTAATCCCAAATTACACTTTTCTTCTTAACCTTTGCCATAGAGTGCGCAAGGCTCACTTTGTTTATTATGTCGTCAACGTCTGTTTCTCCCTGTTCAATAAAGTAGCGACCGTACGTAAATGACAGGTGATGATTTTCAAGCTCGGGGATCAAATATTTAAACAACGCCTCATACTGCTCTGTTTCATTTTCGAGATTTTCGAGGAATCCGTTCCCAGCAAAAAAGACGAATTCATCCACTCCCGTTCTCGAGACAATCAAACTCTTTTCTGGCACCATTTCGCTTATTTCTCTAAATGCACAAAGAACCTTATTTCCCACTCCAAACCCGTATATTTCGTTTATAGATTTAAAGTTTAATACGTCTACTTTGATAATTGCATAATTTTTATGCGGATTTTGATTTAATATTCGCCTCACGTCTTTTTTGAGCTTTGTTAAATTTACCAATCCTGTAAGCTCGTCGTAATATGCAACCTGCTCAATCTTGTGCAACGTACGCTTCTTTGATCTCCAAATATACGTCGCAAATGCGACAAACGTTATGATAATAGTAAAACTAATATACGCCACCACCTTCGAGATTGAATGCACTTCCTCTTGCACAGTTGTCACATCCTGCACAGCAACGAGTGCCATATCACCTAATTCGAGAGGCTCATACCTTGCAACCCTAACAACTCCGTCCAGCACAAACTCAAAAGAACCCGACTGACCTTCTGAAATATCAGCAAATACGCTCTTCGCACTTACACCTTCGAGTATGTATCCTCCCAGTTCTTCTAGGCTTGCCAGCTCAACATAGTTAGACGATGTACTCACGATAGCATTGCCACTGTTGTCAGTAATAAGTAAATATCCATCATCGGAGTATTTTGATTTCATTTCGTCAAAAAGATAGTTAATATGCTTTACACCGACAAGTACTCCTTGCAGACGAGAGTCGATGAAGACGGGAGTGGCGATATCTAGTATCCCGTATACAATTGACGAATATTCGTTTAACGACAAAGACAGCTCTTTTGTCTCTAAAACTTTATTATATGCGACATTTCGCGAAAAATCGACGTTTATTCCTCCCGAAGAGACAGCATTTCCATCTAAATCGACAAAGTACATCTCGGCAAACTCGGAGTTTGGCATCTGCAAACGCAAATATTCGTCAACAGATTCACTTTCAATCTGCTCTTGTGTTATGGAGGTTGCAACTGTGTTTATATAGTTTATGTTGTTTGAATTTTCGCTGTCTATGAATAGCTTTTGGTAATACGTAAGATCTTCAAGCTCATTTTGAATTGAAATTGCGAGCTTATCATTGACGTATGAATTAAAGAACACAAAAAGGGTGACTATTATAATCAAAATCATACTCAAAACAGCCAAGAATTTTATGTTCACTTTTTCCGCTCTTTTTTTCATGTCCGACGCTCCGCATCCGCTTTTATAACATTGCAACTTAATGTTACAATACGCCTCTTTGTGTACTAATAAATTTTAACATAATATTTAAGCATATGCAATGGATTTTCGGAAATGTTTGTCGAATTTTTTAAAAAAACGTTAACCAACCAACTCTTTATCATTTGCCGATTAACGAACATTTTAAGCCAATTTTGTGCAATAAAATCACATTTTGCAACACCAAACGAGGATGATAACGTTACAAAGTTCCCGGTTGTACAATTCTTTAAAAAGTCACAGTTTTAGAATGAAATATTTTTTACACTTCCCCTTTCTATCAGCTTTAGCGCTATTGCAGTCTTTGTCGAACCAATCTGCTCACCCTCTCTGCCTGCGCGAATTATCCTGTCGTGAAGGATGTTCATGCTCGTCTCTCCCAACTGTTCTTTATATGAGTGCATAGTAGTAAGCGGCGGAATCGTCATTTCACAAAGAGGCAAATTGTCAAACCCGATTATCGAAACATCTTCGGGCACTACGTATCCGCAGTCGGTAAAGGCGCGAATTGCCGCAACCGCGATGTCGTCATTTTCGGCATAGTATGCAGAAACTGGTTTCGCTCCCGATTTGAGCCACTCTGTAATGTCGCTATACGACTTTTCCGCACTTACATCCACATCAATCACCTGTAAATTGTTTGAAACGCCGTGTTCTTCAAGCGCCAGCTTAACGCCGACCTCTCTATCGTCAAAGTTTGTTATTCGCTGCTTTGAACGCAGATATCCGATATTTTTATGTCCGCATTTTATAAGGTGGGACACCGCCGCCTTTGAGGCAAACATGTTATCGTTGCCCACACAGTCGACATATGCGGCAAAAAGAAAGTTGTCTACAACTACAACGGGGATATTTACGCGACCTCCAAGGTGTTCTGCAAAAACGTCTCGCTTCTCCTGAGTTATGTCCGTGCCCAAAAGCACAATACCGCCGGTTCCGCTCGTAAGTACATCAAGCTGGTCGCCTATGGATTTATTTTCGTATATATAGTTAAGTTCGACTTTATACCCCAGCTCGCTCGCCCTCGTCGCAACCCCTTGCAGGACATGCGTCGAAAATGTTGTGCGCAGCGCAACCCCCTGCCCAACGTACACCACAAACCTTATACTTCCCACCTCTTCAACCGCCGGTTTCAACTTGTGGCTTAGTGGGTAGCCGAGTTTCACTGCCGTTTCAAGCACTTTTTTTCTAGTGCCCTCTCCGATTCCCTCTTTGCCGTTGAGCGCAATAGAGACCGCAGACGCAGATATTCCCAACATGTTCGCTATTTCCTTTGCAGTTATTCCTGCCATGCTCGTTCCTCGCTTTATAAGTTCTCATCTCATTATATCATACAACTACAAAAAATCAAGCATTTACTAAATTTTATTTAGTAAATAACTGTTGACAACTAAATAAAATTTAGTATAATGTACTTAAAGACTAATATTTGACTATTGATTATTAAGGAGAAAAAACATGAGCGAAATTTTTAACAACATTCCTAAAATTGCCTACGAGGGCCCACAGAGCAAAAACCCCCTTGCTTTCAAATACTATGATGCCGACAAGATTGTAATGGGTAAAAAGATGAGCGAACACCTTCCCTTTGCTATGGCATGGTGGCACAACCTATGCGCAAGTGGCGCAGACATGTTCGGCGCAGGCACAGCAGACAAAGCTTTTGGCGCAGCAGCAGGAACAATGGAGCACGCAAAGGCTAAAGTTGATGCTGGCTTTGAATTTATGACTAAGATGGGAATCAACCTCTTCTGCTTCCACGACGTTGACCTAATCCCCGAAGCTGACACTATCGAAGAGACAAACAAAAGACTCGACGAAATTAGCGACTATATCTTAGAGAAGATGAAGGGAACGGACATCAAGTGTCTTTGGGGAACTGCTAACATGTTCTCAAACCCGAGATTCATGAACGGCGCAGGCAGCACAAACTCGCCCGACGTATTCTGCTTTGCTGCGGCACAGGTTAAAAAAGCGCTTGACCTCACAGTCAAACTCGGCGGCAGAGGCTACGTTTTCTGGGGCGGCAGAGAAGGTTACGAGACACTTTTAAATACTGATATGAAGATGGAACAGGAAAACATCGCAACTCTTATGCGTCTTGCTGTTGAATACGGAAGAAGCATCGGATTTGAAGGAGACTTCTTCATCGAGCCCAAGCCAAAAGAACCAATGAAGCACCAATACGACTTTGATGCAGCAACAGCAATCGGATTCCTTCGCCAATACGGCCTAGACAAAGACTTCAAGATGAACATCGAAGCAAACCACGCTACTCTTGCTGGCCACACTTTTGAGCACGAACTTAGAGTTTCTGCGATGAACGGAATGCTCGGTTCGGTCGACGCAAACCAGGGTGACATGCTTCTTGGTTGGGATACAGACGAATTCCCCTTCGATATCTATTCGACAACTTTTGCAATGTACGAAATCGTAAAAGCAGGTGGACTAACGGGCGGAATCAACTTTGACGCTAAAAACAGACGTCCCAGCTACACAGTTGAAGACATGTTCATGGGCTTCATCCTCGGTATGGATTCCTTCGCCCTCGGCCTGTTAAAGGCAGCTGCGATCATCGAAGACGGACGCATCGACGAATTTAAAGACGAAAAATATGCAGGCTATACACAGGGTATCGGCGCAAAAATCAGAGAAGGCAAAGTTACTCTTCAAGAACTATCCGACTACGCTATCAAGATGGGCGCACCCGAACTTCCGGGTTCAGGCAGACAAGAATGCCTACAAAGTGTTGTAAACAGCGTAATGTTCAACTAACGAGGTGAAAAATATGCTGTACGCAGGAATAGATTTAGGAACGTCTGCGGTTAAAACTATCCTTATGGACAGAGACGGAAACATCGTTAAATCCGTCTCTAAGGATTACCCGCTCGAATTTCCGCATCCCGGTTGGTCTCAGCAAAACCCGGCAGATTGGATAGACGCTGTTTGGCAGAGTATAAAAGAGCTCGACGGCAAAGATATCGCGGGAATCGGCGTCGGCGGACAGATGCACGGACTCGTCGTGCTCGATAAGGACGACAACGTAATTCGCCCGGCAATTTTGTGGAACGACGGAAGAACCGGCGAAGAAACCGACTATCTAAACGACGAGATTGGCAAAGATAAAATTTCAGCATGGACGGGAAACATTGCTTTTGCCGGGTTTACCGCACCGAAACTTCTCTGGATGAAGAAGCACGAGCCTGAAAATTTTGCTAAGATTGCAAAGATTATGTTACCAAAGGACTATATCGTGTACATGCTTACAGGCGTTCACAGCACGGACATGTCCGACGCATCGGGATTCTTACTCCTAGACGTAAAGAACAGATGCTGGTCAAAGGAAATGCTTGAAATCTGTAGCGTCAGCGAAGCGCAGATGCCAAAACTCTTTGAGAGCTACGAAGTTGTTGGCAGTGTCAAAGCGGATGTTGCGGGGCAACTCGGACTCGGCTCCGACGTTAAAGTTGTTGCGGGTGCGGGAGATAATGCTGCGGCGGCAGTCGGCACAGGCACAGTCGGAAACGGCTACTGCAATATTTCGCTCGGAACTTCGGGAACCGTGTTCATCACAAGCGATACTTTCGGAGTAGACGAAAACAACGCACTTCACTCTTTTGCACACTCGGATGGAACTTATCACCTCATGGGTTGTATGCTTTCTGCGGCTTCTTGCAACAAATGGTGGTCGGAAGAGATCCTAAAGACCACAGACTTTGCGGGAGAACAGGGTTCAATAACAGACGACATGCTCGGTCAAAATCACGTTTATTGGCTTCCCTACCTCATGGGCGAGCGTTCTCCGCATAACAACCCTGACGCGCGTGCGGCATTTATCGGGATGAGCATGGACAGCACAAGAGCGGACATGAGGTAGGG
>CAYJIQ010000037.1:2900-11151 GCA_964370275.1 uncultured Christensenellaceae bacterium | reverse complement strand
CGAGGAAGCGACGATAACCTATAAAGAGCTTGAAAAGATCGCTGCTGAGTATGCGATTGAGCTTGTACAGGGTTTTCTTGAAATAGACTGATACATATAGCATAAAGAGGCTACATCTTTTAAAGAGTGCGATTTGACAGTTTAGTCAACCGCACTCTTTGTATGAATGGCTATCTCGGTAAAATTTACAAAAAATACATGTAATATAGGTATTTGTGAGTTGAAATGGCAAAAGCTTGTGTGCTATAATCATTAGTCGAACGGCGTTTTTGCGGCGTAGTAAATGGTAAAACAAAGCCTTTTGAGAAAAATTTAAGGCTATAGGGTTCTTGGTCTGAATATTATTTCGGCAAAGAACATAATAGACAAAGAGAGCAACAAGTTCTCTAAAAATATTCGGGGAGACTCCGAACAAACAAAAAGAGGAAAACTAATGAAATTTGCATTGATTGGCTGTGGAAGAATTTCCGCAAATCACCTAAAAGCCGTAATAAAAAACGGACTCGAAATAGTTGCTGTTTGCGATGCACTTCCCGGCAATATCGACGAACTTTTGGGAAAATATGGGCTTTTAGACAAGGGCATAAAGCGGTTTGCAGACTATAAAACGATGATCGCTGAGTGTGAAATAGAACTTGCAGCAATTGCTACTCCAAGCGGTATGCATGCTGAAATTGCACTCTACTGCATAGAACACGGGGTCAATATTATAGTAGAAAAACCGATTGCACTAAGCATTAGCGATGCAAACGAGATAATAAAACGCGCAGAAGAAACGGGTGTTGCGGTATGTGCATGTCACCAGAATCGTTTTAACTCGGCTGTTGTAAAGCTCAGAGAAGCTCTTGAAGACGGAAGATTCGGCAGACTTTCGCATGGAAGCATACATGTTAGGTGGAGCAGGAAAAAGGACTACTACGATCAAGCGAGCTGGAGAGGGAAATGGAGCCAAGACGGCGGTGCGCTCATGAATCAGTGCATTCATGGAATTGACCTTTTGCGCTGGATGTTTGGCGAGCCGGAAGAGGTATATGGAGTAACCAAGCGAACTTTTCATAAATACATTGAAGCAGAGGACGTTGGCATGGCGGTCGTCAAGTTTAAGAGCGGCGCTGTTGCGACTATAGAGGGGACGACAAACGTTTATCCTAAGAACTTGGAAGAAACGCTCTTTGTGTTTGGCGAGGACGGAACTGTTAAAATTAGCGGAAAGTCTACAAACGACATAGAAGTATGGGAATTTAGAGACGAAAAGGACAGCGACAAGAGTTCTCAGGGATTTCACGAGGAAACGGAAAATATTTACGGAAACGGACACAATGCACTTTATGCAGACGTGATTGACGCAATAAAGACAGGAAGAAAGCCGTATATAGATGCTATAGAAGGCAAAAAAGCGCTGGAGATGGTGCTTGCTATTTATAAGAGCGAAAAGGAAGGAATTCCCGTAAAGTTGCCACTGGAGGATTTTTCAAGCGAGGATATGAGCGGAGAGTTCTCCTGATATGAGTATTAATTGTTGATTTTGTGAAAAGTATGTGATATACTTGTTTACAAATAATTCATACTTTCAAGGAGAAACAAATGGGAGAGAAGAGAATAATCCAAGTTGATGAGAAGGTGCCCTTTCTTACGGGACTACCGCTAAGCATTCAACATCTGTTTGCTATGTTCGGGGCTTCGGTGCTTGTGCCGATGATATTCGGCATAGACCCGGCAATCGTGCTGTTTATGAACGGTGTGGGAACGTTGCTTTTTGCGATTATAACAAAGGGTAAATCGCCCGCATACTTAGGTTCGAGCTTTGCGTATCTTGCGCCTGCGACTGCCGTTATCGGTTCGTTTGTGGCACAGGGGATGAGCCAAACAGAGGCTTTTGCTTATGCTCAAGGCGGATTTGTAGTTTCGGGACTGCTCTTCTGTGTCGTCGCGATAATCATCAAGCTTTGCGGAACGAAGTGGATAAACGTAGTGTTGCCTGCGGCGGCGATGGGGCCTATCATCGCACTTATCGGACTTGAACTTGCCGGAACGACAATTTCAAGCGTAATGCCCGCTGAGGGAGTTGCAGATACTTCGACTGTTGTCGTCTTTCTCGTGACTATACTCGTAGCCGTGCTTGGAAGCGTTCTTTTCAGAAAATTCTTTGCAGTTATTCCAATTCTTATCGCTATACTTTCGGGCTACATATTGGCTCTCATATTTGGCGCAATTGACTTTTCTGCCATATCACAAGCAGAAGTTGTAAAAATGCCTGCTTTTCAGATTGCAAAGTTTGATGTAAATGCTATAATCACTATCCTTCCTGCTACGCTCGTCGTTATCTCGGAGCATATCGGGCACCAGATTGTCACTGCTAAGGTTATCGGGCGAGACCTTCTGAAGGATCCGGGGCTTCACCGCTCTATGCTCGGAGACGGACTTTCCAGTGCGATTTCGGGATTTGTCGGTTCGGTTCCGACCACGACTTACGGCGAAAACATCGGCGTTATGGCGATTACAGGAGTATACAACGTACGCGTAATTTTAGGTGCGGCGGTAATATCCCTAGTTCTTTCCTTCTTTGGAACGTTTACTGCGGCAATCGGAACTATACCTACAAGCGTAATTAACGGAATTTCATTCGTGCTATACGGAATGATAGCGGCTTCGGGAATAAGGCTGCTTGTAGACAGAAAGGTCAACTACGCAAAAGCGAAAAACCTCATGCTCACATCAGTCGTGTTTATAACGGGACTTTCGGGAGTGGCCATAAAACTGGGAGACGTCGAGATAAGAGGAATGGCTCTTGCAACGATAGTCGGAATAGTATTTGGTATTCTATTCTACATATTTGAGAAGCTCGGAATTATGAACGACAAAGATGTTCCCGAGACTCTCGATAAATAATCACAAAAACCACAAAACGCCATAGTATATACTATAACAGCCTTTTAGGAGGTGATAATATGAGTGTATATCATGGCGTTACTCTTTGTGCAAGACACAGAGAAATAGACCTGGAAAAACTAGCATCTATGGGTTTTAAGATAGCATATATTGCTGTGAGTGACGGATACATTGTGGATGACATGGTGTACGAGCACTATGAAAGGGCGAAAAAGGCGGGATTAAAGCTTGGATACATACATACGCTTGATTGCAGAAACAGACCGCAGGGTCAGGCAGAGTTTTTCGTCGGTGCGATAAGAGGGCTTGAATGCCACACAAGGTTGGCGACTAATGCGATATGTTGCAGTCCGGGCACGGTAGAAAAATGTCTAAACTTCAACAGGCGTGTATATGAGCTTAGCGGAATTGAGACGGTTAACATCGTGCGCAGTCGCTGTGCAAAACTATTACGTTCGCCCGTGTGGTTTAGAGATGAAGTCTCATCTGCGAACGTCAACTATATCGGCAAGAAAAAGCTCGAAGCTCCGCTCGAAAATATATGCGAACAAAGCGTCGAGATTTCGACGTTTACGGAGGATATTTTCATTCCTCCGGTATGTATCCTAAAAAACGGAATGAATAAACGCTAGAAACTAAAATGTACTCCGCTATCTTTTAGCAGGGGTGCATTTTTATCTATATCACATAGAACTGGGTTGGCGTTCTTCCAATCGATATTAAGCTCAGGGTCGTTCCATGCAATGCAAGCCTGAAGCTCGGGGCAAAATTTGCGATTCGCCTTTAAAATAATTTCGGATTTTGGGGTAAGCGTCAAAAAGCCGCGTGCAAACCCCGGGGGAAGAAGCAGTTGCTTAAAATTGTCCTGTGTCAAAAGCTCGCCGATGCATTTTAGATATGTCGGAGAACCTTCTCGTAAATCGACAGCGACGAAAAGAACTTCGCCCTTTATACACCGAACAATAATTGCCTGTGCGTCGTTTCCGGTTTGGACATGAAGCCCGCTGAGCGTACCTTGTATAGAGAAGAAAGAGTGATTGTCGCAGACGAACGTGTAGTCAATCCCGTGTTCTTTGAGGTCTGCGTCACTGAAGCTTTCGCAAGTCCAACCTCCCGAATTACCATAAAGGTTGGGCTCAAGAATATAGGCGTCCTTTAGATTTGTCTGATAAATTTTCATGATATTCACCTCGTAAATATATGTTATCAGAAAAGGGAAGAATAGTCAAATTGCTTTAAAGTACCTCTAAAGCTTGCGTTTTTTAGCTATATATATTAAAATGTGTTTGTAAACAAGAATGAGAGGGTTATTCATGACATATACGGCAAGCGACATACAGATACTTGACGGACTGGACGCAGTTAGGAAGCGACCGGGAATGTACATAGGCGCAACAGAGTCGAGGGGACTGCACCACCTGCTTTGGGAGATTGCGGACAACGCCATAGATGAGGCGGCAAACGGGTTTGCGACCAAGATGGACGTAACGCTCAACGAGGACGGCAGCATCTGCATCGAGGACGACGGCAGGGGGATTCCTGTGGGCATTCACCCAGAGCTAAAAGTGTCGGGCGTCGAGGTCGTATTTACTCAACTTCACGCAGGAGGAAAGTTTAACAACGACACGTATGCATTCTCGGGAGGTTTGCACGGAGTTGGCGCATCGGTTGTAAATGCGCTTTCAAGCTGGCTTAAAGTCGAGGTATGCCAAGGTGGGAAAAAGTACGAACAGAAATTTGCTTCCCGTGAATTTGACGGTAAGTTTAAAGCCGGGCATCCGCTCTATGCGCTAAAGGAAGTGGGAAAGACGACAAAAAGAGGCTCTAAGATTACGTGGCTTCCCGACGCCGAAGTTTTTGATGAGACGAACATCCACTATGAGAAGGTTGCAAGGCGTCTGCAAGAGCTTTCCTTTCTTGTAAGCAACTTGACAATAACTCTAACCGACAAGCGTGGAGAAAAGGTGAAAAAGCACACCTACAAGGCGGCGGGTGGAATAAGTGACTTTGTCGAATACCTCGATAGGGACAAGTCTAAATTAAACGAACCTCCGATTATGATAAACGGTGAGACGAACGGAATGAAGGTGAGTGTTGCTCTTCAATACGTGGACACCACGGAGGAGAGCATTTATTCATACGTCAACAACATTCCGACAAGAGACGGCGGAACTCACGAGACGGGATTTAAGACTGCGCTTACAAAAGTTATGAATGAATATATGAAGGGCGCTTCAAAGGAAAAAGTCAGCTTTGAAGGTGAGGACTATAGAGAGGGAATCTGTGCGATAATATCGCTAAAGATGGCGAATGTACAGTTTGAAGGACAGACGAAAACGAGACTTGGAAACCAGGAGGCGAGATATGCGGTAGAAAGTGTTGTTTCCGAGCAGCTTACCATGTTTTTTGCCGACTTAAATAACTCGGCGGTCTGTTCAAAAATAGCGGCGAAGGCGATAAGTGCGGCAAAGGTGAGAGAAGCGGCCAAACGCGCAAAGAAGATAGCAAGGGAGCAAAACAAGACAGCACCGCTAACGGGGAAGCTTTCGGCGTGTACGGGCAGGGCTGCCGAGAAGAATGAACTCTTCATCGTCGAAGGGGATAGCGCCGGTGGAAGTGCAAAGATGGGCAGAGACAGAAAATTTCAGGCGGTGTTGCCTTTGCGTGGAAAACCGCTTAACGTTGAAAAGAAAAAGATTGAACAGGTCATCGCAAATGAGGAATATCGCTCTATAATCACGGCGCTTGGGTGTGGGTTTGGTGCGACATTTAACTACGACAAGCTAAAATATCACAAGATAATTATACTTTCAGACGCAGACCAAGACGGGGCACACATCAGGACGATTTTGCTGACGTTCTTTTTTAGGTACTATAAAGAGCTTGTGGCAAAGGGGCATATATATATAGCAAAGCCTCCGCTTTACGGGGTTTCTAAAGGCAAAAATATCTTATATGCGCACAACGAAAAACAACTGGAGCGTGCTAAAAAGGAAATTGGCAGAGGGGCTGAGGTCCAAAGGTATAAGGGGCTTGGTGAGATGAACAAGGACAGGCTTTGGCACACAACGCTTAATCCGGAAAACCGAGTGCTTGTTCAGGTGGAACTGGAGGATATGGCGCAGGCGGGTAACATCGTTTCCACTCTTATGGGAGACAGCGTCGAACCTAGGAGACTTTATATAGCGGAGTATGCAAATTTTAATAAGAAGGACAGTTTTAAGGTTGCGGGTGCGGAGTATAGGAGCAAAAGTGAGGGAACAGTGTGAAACAAGAACATATTGATATAATAAAAACGCCACTCGAGGACGTAATGCACGAATCGTTTATGCCTTATGCGGAGTACGTTATTCTCGAGCGTGCGCTTCCAAGAGTGGAGGATGGCTTAAAACCCGTGCAGAGGAGGATTTTGTTTTCCATGCATGAAGCGGGGATTTCACCCACAGTCAAACATAAAAAATGTGCGAGAATTGTCGGCGACACTATGGGTAAGTTTCATCCGCACGGAGATACTTCTATTTACGAGGCACTTGCGAGAATGGCTCAGGATTTTTCTATGCGAAACATGCTCATAGACGGAGAGGGGAATTTTGGCTCAATCGACGGGGACAGTCCCGCGGCGATGAGGTATACCGAAGCGAGACTTTCCGTTTTGGCGACGGAACTGTTGAGGGACATCGAAAAGGATACAGTGCCTTTTGCGCTAAATTTTGATGATTCCATGCAGGAACCCGTTCTTTTGCCGGCGAGATATCCGAACCTTCTTGTAAACGGAAGCACGGGAATTGCCGTTGGGCTTGCGACGAACATTCCTCCTCACAACCTTGCAGAGGTTATTGAAGGAACGATGCTCAGGATGAGAAACCCAAACTGCACACTTGCCGACGTCATGCGCCACATAAAAGCTCCCGATTTTCCGACGGGCGGAGTTTTGCAGAGTAGCGGTGAACTTTTAAAGGCGTATGAAACGGGCAGGGGAAAACTTACGCTCAGGGCAAAGACGCACTTTGAAAAGCAAAAAAACGGCAGGACGCTAATTGTAATCACGGAGCTTCCCTATGAAATTAAAGAAGGCAATATGCTGCGCAAGATTGAAGCTCTTTGTGAACAAAAAAAGGACATGTTTGCGGGAATAGACAATGTGCGAACAGAGACGGACAGGTCGGGCATCCGCGGAGTTATCGAGCTTAAAGCGGGGGCAGATGCTGACAAGATTCTAAATTGTCTATACAAATTTTCGGATTTACAGATTACATACGGCGTAAACATCGTAGCAATTGCAGAGGGAGCACCAAAACAGCTCGGACTTATGGAGCTTTTAGACTCCTACATTGCACACCAGCGAAAGGTTGTCACTTTGCGCACGAGATACGACATCGAGCGTGCTGAAGAGAGGGAACATAAACTTGCGGGGCTTATTATCGCCGTTGCAAATTTAGACAGGGTTATCGAGCTTATCCGCGCCAGCAAAAACACCAGAATGGCGAAGGAAGCGCTTATGAACGAGTTTGACATTACGGGAGTACAGGCTCAGGCGATTTTGGACATCCGCTTGGCAAGGCTGACTCAGCTTGAGATTGAAATTTTACGCAAGGAGTATGACGAAGTTTGCGCGCTCATCGAAAAGCTAAAGGCGATATTAGCGTCTCCCGCAAAGCTTGACGGTGTTATCATGGCGGAGATGCGTCAAATTGGTGCAAAACATGCCGACGAGAGGCGCACAAAGATTTCAGAGGACAATTTTGAGGTTGTGATCGATGAAAAGGACTATAAAAATGTTGAGGAATGCGTCGTAATCTTGACACGTTCGGGAGGGCTTAAGCGAATGAGCACCAATGCGCTTGTCAAGGGACGAGTCGCGGGCGAGCCGGACGAAAAACACCGTGCAATGCACATAATAGAGACGACTACCGATGCTAAAATTCAGCTCTTTACCAACAAAGGAACGCTATACACGATAGGCGCAGAGGCTATCAAGGAAGCCAAATATAAGGATGCGGGAAGTCCGATAAACACGCTTCTGGCGGGGGTAGACAAAGACGAAAACATTTTAACTATAAAAAGTCCCAATGAAAACGAAAAGTTGCTCTTTGTCACAAAACAGGGCAACGTCAAAGTCGTCGAGGGAAGCGAATTTGAGACGAAAAAGACAAAGATCATTGCCTGCGGGCTTAAAGACGGGGACGAGCTTGTCCTGATAAAGCCGATTACCGCTGTGAATTTGCTCCTCATAACGCAAAAGGGAATGTCCATAAACACGCCTATTGGCGATATTCCCGTTCAGGGAAAAACTGCGAAGGGGGTTTGCGGAATTAAACTCGGACTTGGGGACAGCGTTATCTACGCTCATCCTGTTTCGGGG
>CAYJIQ010000037.1:0-2857 GCA_964370275.1 uncultured Christensenellaceae bacterium | reverse complement strand
CGTTTCGACGGAAACGGGTTTTATGAAACAGACGGACATTGCAGAGTATGAGGTTCAGGCAAGAGCCGGAAAAGGACTTAAAACTTTCCATTTCTACAAGACCAAATCCTCCCAAAACGGAAGCTACATTGCAGGCGCACACTACACGCAAAAACCGTGCGTATATACCGTCGCGCGCTCAAACGGCGAAAGTGAGCTTGTAAGCCTAACGAAAATTCCATCTCAACCGAGATTTGCGAAGGGCGAACAGCTGGTGATGGGAATACTCGGAAATGTTGTAACCGGCATCGAAGGCTAATATTAAGGTATCTTTATTACCGGAAGAATTATATCGGAGGAATGTTTTGCGACATTCTTCCGTTTTACATTAAAGAACTTTTTAGTTTTCTTATTGAAAATGCAAAAAAAATATGCTAAAATGGCAATTGGTAGAGTAAACATTGTGCGTAAAGTGGCAGAAGGATGGGAAGTAGCCCCTGCACGAAGAACCCTAGTGGTTTGCGATGCAATGTTGCGTCCGCTACTGCATTTTGGATTGTCACAACGTGCCTCCTTTAATGTAGTAAAAAAGGAGGTTATTTTTATATGTCAACAACAAAAAAATTGGTAATTATGGGTATTTTAACTGCACTTTCGGTCGTCCTTACGAGACTGCTCAGTTTTTATATCACGGGTGCTGTGCGCGTCGGCTTTGGAGAAATTCCGATAATCATTGCAGGTATTTGGTTAGGGCCAATCTACGGCGGAGCTGTCGGCGGGCTTAGCGACTTTGTCGGGGCAAACCTGCTTTCGGGACTCGGGTTTTACCCGCCGATTATAGTCGGACCAATACTAATCGGGTCTATTGCGGGGATTATGTCTATGGTGCTAAAGGTAAAACAAAGATGCAGATTGTGGAAGATTGCGATGCTCGTCGCAGTTACGCTTATCGTAGCTTCTGTTTTTTACACGACATTTGCAATTCAGATGCTGATGGGCGGAGACTACTTTGTGCTCATGCTTTCAAGACTGCCCGCAATTGCGATTTCGATAGTTGGTTCGGTTATCGCGATTTACCCGATTCAATCGAGGCTTGGAGGTCAGATAATGCAACAGGTTCACGTTTCATGACGTACGAACAGGCGATAGAATACATCCACGGAGTTGAGTGGAGAGGGAGCAAGCCCGGTCTTTCTCGCACGAGAGAACTTTTGCAGAAATTAGGAAACCCACAGGACGAACTAAAGTTCGTTCACGTTGCGGGGACTAACGGCAAGGGTTCGACATGTGCGATGATTGAGGGGATTTTGCGTGAAAACGGATACAACGTAGGTCTTTATACTTCCCCCTACGTGTATCGATTTAACGAGAGGATGAAGTTTAACAACATTTGCATTGGCGACGCCGAACTTGCGGAACTTGTCGAAATTGTTAGACCACACGCCGAGAGTATGAAGGACAGACCGACGGAGTTTGAGATAATAACTGCGCTGGCTTTTTTGTATTTTAAGAGGAAAAGTTGTGATATTGTTGTGCTCGAAACGGGGCTTGGCGGCGAACTTGACTCAACCAATGTGATAAAAACACCTGTGCTCACAGTTATTACGACGATAGGTTACGACCACACGGAATATCTTGGAGATTCGCTTGAAAAGATTGCGGGTGCAAAAGCGGGGATTATAAAAGAAAGTTGTCCGCTCGTTTTTTACGGTGGTTCAAAGAAGGTTTGCGAAGTTGTGCTAAATCGAGCAAAGTCGCTTGGAGCGGATGTAACGATTCCCGATTTTAGCAAAATAGTCAGCTACCGCTCTGATGTCGATGCACAGGTAATGAGCTTTGGCGAGTATGAGCGAGTGATGCTTAGGCTTGTAGGTAAGTTTCAACAGAAAAATGCGGCGGTTGCACTGATTTGTGCTGAAAAATTATGTGAAATAGGTTATAATCTAGATAAAGAGAAAACGAAAGTTGCGCTTGGAAATGTATGCTGGCAAGGCCGGTTTGAAGTGTTGTCGCAAAATCCAATGATTATTTTGGACGGCGCACACAATCCCGAGGGAGTGCGGTCTGCGGTGGATAGTTTAAAGTTGCTGTTTCCAAAGCGGAAAATTCACTTTCTTTTGGGGGTTATGGCGGACAAGGATGTTACGGCTATGATTAACATGATGGACGAAGTTGCAGCCGGTTACATTGCGGTAAGACCGAACAATGTTCGTGCCATGAATGCGCATGAGCTTGCAAGTAAGATTGGAAGAGGCGCTAAAGCGTGTGCGAGCATGGAGGAAGGCGCTTTAGAACTTATTAGTCGGAGCAAAGACAGCGTCGGATGTGTTTTGGGTTCTCTTTACATGTCGGCGGAAATAAGAGAAAATATAATAAAATTGTTAGGAGAAAAAGATGAAATCTGACATTGAAATCGCTCAGAGTGCGCAGATGAAGCGTATCACGGAAATCGCAAACGAACTTGGGGTGGACGAACGCTACATTGAGCCGTACGGACATTACAAAGCGAAGATCGGTCTTGAGGCTTTAAACGAGGACAAGGCGCGGGGAAAGCTGGTACTCGTTACGGCAATTTCGCCGACTCCGGCAGGTGAGGGAAAGACGACGACTACCGTAGGACTCGGAGACGGATTGCGCAAAATCGGTAAGAAATCGGTAATTGCGCTAAGAGAGCCTTCCTTAGGGCCTGTATTTGGCATGAAAGGCGGCGCGGCGGGGGGCGGATATGCTCAGGTTGTGCCGATGGAGGATATAAATCTGCATTTCACAGGAGATTTTCACGCAATCGGTGCGGCGAATAATCTGCTTGCGGCAATGCTCGACAATCACATATACCAGGGAAATTCGCTTAACATCGACCCGAGGCGCATAACATGGA
>CAYJIQ010000036.1:0-11242 GCA_964370275.1 uncultured Christensenellaceae bacterium | reverse complement strand
CACGGTGGTCTTTTTTTGTTAACTTACAATATCGTAAGTTTTAATAAATTCACAATTTGTTACAGTATAATGTTCTCCATATATGAATATTTGGAGGGTAGCAAAAACATGTATGGAAAAAAGGCATTAACGTTTGTCGCCGGCTTGTTGATTACAATTTTGGTGTTTTCAACTATGCTTGCAACGAGCGCACTGGCTTCTGTAGTCGGCGACGTTTTCATCGGGAAAATAGAAGTAGATGGAAGTCCGGTCGATTGTACGTTTAAGGTAATTTCGCAAACGGAAGTACAGGTGGGAAACGGGACAGACCCGGCAATCGCACAGAACACTTCGGGAGTGCCGGAAATTCCCGACACTATTACACAACAAGGTAATACGTATAGCGTTGCCCGTATAGCAGACAGCGCATTTTACGGTTGCTCAAACATTACGCAAACAGGGCTTGGAAAAAATGCATCGGTGACACATGTGGGAAACAGCGCTTATGCACTTTGCACATCTCTTGAAGATACGGGACTTTCTACAAACGTTGCCGTGCAGACGCTTGGGAGTTCGGTATTTTACGGATGTAGCGCACTGGAAACCACGGGTTTTGCCAGCAACAATACTATTGTAGCAATCCCAAGTTCAACCTTTGCATCATGTACATCTCTAAAAGATACGGGACTTTCTACAAACAAGGTTGTCACCGATATTTTAGATTCAGCTTTTCTTGCCTGCAAATCGCTTGAAAACACAGGGCTTAACGGCAATACATCTGTGCTTACAATAGGGACACAGGCGTTTTCGGAAACTGCAATTTCAAACACAGGGTTGGGTGGTAACAGCTCCGTTGCACAGATAGGAGATAAAGCTTTTGAAATGTGCGAAAACCTAACAGACACGGGACTTTATGAAAACACTTCTGTTGTTATGATAGGCAAGCTTGCGTTTTGGTATTGTACATCTCTTACAAATACCGGACTTCATGAAGACTCACCCATTGTAACACTTGGCGCAGGTGCATTTTACGGATGTGATTCGCTGGGAAAATACGTCGAGTTGCCAAATACTTTGACATCTCCCGTGTTTCATAACAGCTATGCACCAAAATCCGCTGATTACGACGTTTTTGCAGAAACACCTGTGAGAAATATACTATTTACAAACCAGACGATAACGCCGCAGGCAAGAACCGAAGAGTGGAGAAACACGTATTGGCAGGAAGAAACGCAGTTTGAAAGGGCATATGGATTTTATACACAGGACATGGAAAATGCATCACTGTTTGCAGACGCGGGAGGATATTCACTGCTTTACAGCGTGTCGGTGCAAGGCGGTAGTGCAAAGCTTCACGATTCGTCCGACGCAATGCAGGCTGCCGGAACGGGTTTTGAGACACATTTCAAAGCGGGAGACATAGTCCAGGTAAACGCAACCATTCCCGAAAACCACGTGTTTGAAACTTGGCAAAGCGATGACGTGACATTTGAACAGCCGACATCATCCTTAACAACGTTTGATATGCCCGAAAAAAATGTTAATGTCAAAGCGCTAACAACACATAAAAACAATGTTGCTACACACCAAATTTCTGTAATTCAAGCAAACGGCATAACAATCACCCCGCCTACGCTGTCTGTCATAGATGGGGCAACACAGTCGTTTAACATAATAGCAGAGCCCGGATATCTTATTGATAAGGTTATTGTGGACGACAAAGACATCGGGGTGATTGAGGCAAACTCCGCCACAAAATCATACACCTACACATTTGTTGACGTGAGCGCTGATCATACTATAACCGCACAGTCTAAGCATGATCCAAACTCTGTTGTAGACACAGGCGACGATAGCCGACTGACGCTTTACTTAATAATCGCAGGTGTTGCTCTGTTGTTTATTGCAGGGGCAATTGTTTTTAGCAGAGTTATGAAGAGTAGATTAGCCCACAAACAAAAGTAGTGCCGAAAAATAAGGAGGAAGTATAAATGAAAGTTAAAATAATAAGTATTGTACTGGCATTTGCCCTGTTTTTTTCGGTAAGTGCGCCCAGCGTATATGCAGCTCAATCAGTCGATGCAAACGGTTTCACCCAAGAGAGTGCAGACATGGTCGTTTCCGCTCCGCCTCTGGACACGCAGGGCGAGCTAAAAGACAATCACCTCGTTACGTTTATGGACGCAAATCAGGTGATTTTGGCGACATCTGTGCCCCATTCAGCGCCGGTAACCGTGATTCCGCCGACAGGCAAGGAAAACAAGGTTCTCGTTGGCTGGTTTAGCGACGCCGCCTTCACCACGCCTTTTTATGCTGAAACACCCGTCACCCAAAATCTAACTGTTTATGCAAAATATGAAGATGCTGCAACTATATTAGACACTGAAGAGGAGACGCCCACATATTTTTCCGTTGAAGATGTAAAGAGTGACTATACCTTTACAATCAAAGTTCCAACGGGTACGGTTTTAGCCGACATTGAAAAAAACGTCTCTGCAACGTCCGAGGTTCAAAGCGCAGGCGTTAAACTTGTTTTCACTCTGCAGAACACAACAGACGGAAAAGATGTATATGTCGTAAACGCTCAAGACGGCTATAGACTTTCCTCGTCATACGAAATAATGCTGCTCGACGAGAGCTACGTATTTGTTAACACAGCGGACGGCACAGACCATGCCGCAACGGTTAGACAGATTAACATCATAACCGAGTCGGGAGAAAACCAAAACAAACTTATGTATGCGGAGGAAGTTGGATTTTTGCATACAAGCGAAATTTCTAATTTTGTCATCAACGAAGATTCACAGGCAACCGTAGACACGTTTGATGCGCCCGTGCTCACGGTTGACGAACAGGGAAACCAAGGAACACCCGAAAAAAGAACGGGTAGCTTTACGTATTCGGGAACACAGAGCTTCGAGGTTGACCAAATCGTCTCGCTCTACCCGGACACTGACCCCAGAGAGGACATAAATGCCCAGGCTTCGTTTGTAAAGATCGTTTCGGTAGCCGGAGATACGGTTAATTTTAGAACGCTTGAATCATCCGATGCGAACAAAATCTTTAAACTTCCCTCAAGCATACTTATCTACATTGATGAAACGGCAACTCCTGCCCAAACTTTCCCTACAATAACAAATAATGCGGGAAGTATCAGCATCGACGTAGGCATAACAACTATTGATGGCGCAGATTATATGGTCGACAGCGATCTATACGAAATTGCAAAGGCTGCCACGGCAGACCAGAGCGCAAAGGATGCGATAAAAATTCCTTCAAAAATATCGGCAAATGACATTTTGGTATTTGTGAACAAGAAAAACGCAACAATCGGACAGGAGGACGACGTTGAATACATGTATGGCGTTGTGCGTGAGGTTACGACTGGAACGGGAACGGGCGTATACAACGTTATTTTTGATAAAAAAGAGACTATCAACGAGGTTCAGGAGAGCATAAACACCTACAACGACGAACAGCTCCCCTATTCTGTCCTTAAAAAGGACATCGACGAAGCCGAAATTTTACAGCAGGTTGAACAACAGGCCATGTCTAGCGGCTTTGTTGAATCCGCAACACAGGACATGGTTGAGCAGGTCTTAACCTCTGAAAATTTCTTTGAGCAAGTCGATCTTCCCACAGAGGAACTCTATGACGAAAACGGAAACAAGCGTTCGACGGACGAAATCCTCATGATGGCAGGTTATGGGCCAACTCCTCTTATCATGCCTCCCGTTATTGAATTTGACATCGGGGAGAGTCACGAAGCTTTTTATGACGGCGTGCGCGTAAGCATGAACGTAAAACTTACCATAACGATAGAGCCCGGAATGATGGACACGACGAGAAAAACCCTCCAAATAGACATTGAGAGCAATTTTGTGCAGGAATTTTCGTTTGGAATTGACGCCTCAGGATACGTTGCGATCGTTCCCATCCCCATTCCACCGCCACTTTCGGTAGTGTGGATACCGACACCCGTAGCGATGGATTTGTCGGTGTCTGTAGAGGTGAAAACATATACAAACGCACAGTTGTTTGTAAATATGTACTCAATAAAGGAAAATGCGGGGCTTGCCGTAAAACAGTTAAAGAAGATAAGCAGGCAGCCGTTGGGAGATTTAAAACCCTACGCAATGAAAATAGGCAGATTGCAGGGATATTATGACATGTACTTGCTTGCAAGGGATATCGGCGACCCAAATGCAAGGGAGCTTTACGACGAGGCAAAGAAACTTTATGCGGAGTTGCAGGAAGAGTATGTCTACACTCCGACCGATCGCAACGACCCAGACGATATAGACTTCAAAAACATTAGCTTTGATACGTTTATTGAATCGGAAATATACATAAGCCAGTCCCCCGAGCTTTTAAACTCAATTACGACCGAAACAAGCCCGACTGCCGCAAAGCAAAAGACAAACGAGCTAATAGAGTCGTATTCTCAGCTGCTTGAAGGCTCTGAGAGCGAGTGGATGGAGCTTGTTAAGATAGGGTTGTTTGGGCCCAACGGTTTGGGGTATCAACTTTCCGTTATCGACATAAAATTCCAAGCGTCTATTGTTATCAGTGCAGATATTCTCATCTCGCTGAGCTCTGAGATGACGTATCAGTTTGGAAAACGCTATACATTCTGGATGAAGTGGAATCCGATACATGGAATAGACACGGGAAGCAGCGAAGTCGATTTGTTGGACGAACACTTTGCCTACTCATTTAGCATAATGGGATATATCGGGCTTAGACTGGGGCTTGAACTTTCCTTTAAAGTTGGGCTTGTTTCGGTATACTTTGCAAGTGTCGGAATTGTAGGAGAGATCGGTGCATATGCAAAGCTCTACGGATATTTTGTGTACGCATTTGACCAACTGCGGCGAATGGGCAAAACAGAGGCGGAAATTTCCGAATCTATGATGGGTGCACTCTTCCTTGATGTTGGTGTGTATGCAGAGGTCGATTTTGTTGCCGCATTGCTTGACAGCGCAATAACGCACGAACAACGCCTGTTTGAATACGAGGACTCTAAGCTTACCGCCGGAATTAGGAACAATGTATACGACTTTACCTTTGCCATGAAGAGTGACGAAAAGCTCAACTTGATTGACGAAGTCGGAAATGACGGCGATATTTCGATGGATTTGCCCGAAATTTTGCGCACGATGAAGGTTTTAGACTTAAAAACGGGCGAGTTGTCGCACGAGGTTTTTGACGCTTCAGATTTCAACTTTATTTCGACTAACGAAAACTTTAAAGTTGATGCAAACGGCAGAGTCACGATTACGCCTCCCGACGACAGGATTCGCTATATGGAAGCGGATATTCAACTCGTGTGGAAGGGTCAACCTTTGTCGTTTAGCAACTATGCAATAGCTTCGACAATACCCGTTGTGTGGAACAACCTATCAAGCGAAGAGCTTCAAACCCCGCGCACGGTAAAGGTTAACGCTGTAGACGATGCAGGCGCGCAGACTACCGTTTGGAGCGATCTTGTGTATGCAAGCGAACTTTTCTATCTGCCAAGCGAAGCGGACATTCTCGGTATGCTAAACTATGACTCATTTAGCATCACAAACACCGACACCGGCGCTATAACAAACTTAAAATACGAAGATATCGTTGGCTACACGCGAGACAATACCGGCAAGGCGACGGACGAAAGTGCAGGACAGCTGATTTTGAGCGATACGACATACTACTTCGAGATGGACGTGAGAGACTACTCGCTGACCGTAAACGATGTAATTGGAGTTCCCGGTAATGCAGTCACTCTTACGGCTAAATTTGGAGAAACCTTTGAGTTGCCATCAGCGCTTATTAACAGCGGATATAACGGAGAAGTTGTTGAGAGCAAAGCCTCATACTCTCAATTTTCGGGAATCAGTTCAACTAGACAGGAGGGCAAGGAGTATATCGAAGACAGAGACTTCTCCAAGCCGTTAGACATTTCGTTTGGCAAGGAAATTCTCGATGCCGAGACGGTGTACAGTGCAAAATACGAGGATACTGCCGTTTCTGTGACGTATCAATTTGTAGGACGTATTTCAGAACCCATCACCAAGATATATGAAATGGGCACAATCCCCAATTTCTCTAGCGACATAGGCGGTTTAACCTACACCGATGCACAGGGCGTTGTACACTACTTTGAGAGCGTAACCCCCAATGTCAGCGCGGTCAATGCGGACACGATATACACAGTGAGCTACACAATTGACACACCTGATGCGACTAAGTATAAGATTAACTACTATACTAACGACTTCACTACTCCGTCGCAAACTGTGGAATTTGCCATGAACACCAACATATTCTCCATACCCAATCCGACAATGGTTGGCGGAACATTCCTTGGATGGTATACGGACACTGCACTAACTACGCCGTTTACCGGCTTTACACCCGACCCCACAAGCGGAGCAACAATGCAAATTACAGGCGACATAAACCTCTATGCTAAGTTTGACACGGTTATGTACGACGTGACATACGACGCTAATCTTGTAGGCGTTGAAGATCCGACTACCGGCAAAGTTGCATTCGGAGCGACATACGGCACACTCCCCGTTGTTTCGGACGCTAACCAAAAGTTCCTTGGATGGTACACAACCACCACAGATGCCCCGATTGCAGGAACTGAAATTTTGGCAACGAGCGTGCATGATGTCTAATATAACGTCACGCTTTACGCAAGATGGGAAGGGAAGAAGGTTTTTATCATAACTCCCATGGCGACCGGCTGTGGGCAACAGACGACCACGACTCCGCCATATGAAAAGGCTATCTTTACCTATGAACCGGGCGTGGAAAGAGAAGTAGAATTTGAAGTTAAGGTTAGACCGGCAAACGGAAACGAAGTTGTGGCAACCGCAGAAGAGCTTGCCATGCTCACAACCGAGTATCAATGGGCTGTAGATCAACAATCAGGTGGTGGAGTAGCCCCGGAATGGACGACAAATCTTCCCACTGATGGTGGTGAGTATTATTCTAAGGTGACTTTTGCAGGCGATAATGACTACAAAGAAGTTTCCACTCTGTTTGGCAAGGGAATACTCACGATTGAGCGCAAGCCGATTCAAACTCAAGCTATTCAAGGAATTACAGAAGACTTTGCTCTTGACAGCAATATCTTTGTTATGGGTGCAAATGTACTTGCTGTTGACCCTGCAACGGTTATGATAGATGCAAAGGAATATCCGGGTGTTCAGTTCCAGTACTATGCATTAAGGACAAATGTGTATGATCCTCCCTCCCAGATAACCATGCCCTTTGAAGGAGAGCCAAACGCAACATATAACTTGTATGTAAGCGTAAAACAGAGCAGAAACTACGATATAGCTGCGGGTTCAACAACGGTTCAGATAACAAACACTCCTGTAACAACGAGCACAACTCCGGATTACTGGGATATTTACGGACATATAAAGGATTTTTCGGGACAATCGGGATCATTTGCTGATAAAGGCATAACTGTTGATACGACACTTGCGGGATCTGAGATACAAACTAATGACAACGGAATGTTTATTCAGGTCTCAAAAACATCGAATGTTGTACCTCCCGCAGGATTGTCGCCCGAAACTGCAACAGCCGATCCTTTTATAGACGTGCGTGAGGGTGATAACGACTATCGTAACGGCAGATACATTAAGTCGTCCGTTGCCGTGTCACCTTGGGACATCGAGAGCTTTAATATCGGCGTATTGAATGATTCGGGTGGTTTAAACGACAACTATACCGGTTATATGAGAATGGTGGTAGTCAACAACGATCAAACCCCCAACGTATACGACTCAACAGGCGAAACAAACCTATTGGCAAAGATACCGCTCTATAATGGCGATCAAGTGTTGCGTGTCGATGACACGGATTCAGGTGCGTTCCCGAGGTACAGAAGCATTCAGTCTAGTCAGATGGACTTGCTAAAGCGTACTATAAGTAAGTTTGCATTTGGTGGAGTAGATGATGGCAATACTTATATGGTGGAATTTAAGACATATTCTGACCAATATGGCACTTACAACCCACTATACCATCCGGGTGCTCCAACAATTACCATAAGCGATAGTGTTGGCACATATTCACAATTTTTGACAGTGTCCAAGGGAACTCTCTCGATGCCTGATTACGGAGACCTTACGGGAGCCGACACTCTGAAGTTTACAGTGGATAAAAACGCCGTGAGAACACAGCTTGAAAGAGATGGAATTGCTCAGGTAAGCTTTACGATAACATTCACCTTCCCCGAGGATTCCGTGGGCGGGAACAGAGTGTACACAGAAACAATTACCGTAAGCCGATAATCGGCAATAAAAAAGAAAAGGTTAAAATAAGACGGTCACGGGCGAAAATGCTTGTGGCCGTCGCTTTATTTTGGTAAAATAATAGCATAAAAAGAGGTGAAAAGTGAAAAAATTAATTTTATGTGTAATGTGCCTTGTCTTTGTAGCCTGCAGTGCACCAAAAAGTGAGATGGTGGAAATTCCGCTCGCCGAGGGCGAAATAAGAATTGCGCTTATAGACACGGGCATTGCAACGGATGTCATTGGAGAACAAAACATTATGCAGGGGTATAACTACGTCTCAGATTCGCAGGACACTCAGGACAGAGTCGGGCACGGAACGTCCGTTGCGGGAATACTGCTCGGGTCTAGCGTCACGGACAACCAACCCCTCATACAGGGAATAACCGTTGTACCCCTGGTTATTCAAGACGAAATAGACGGAGAAGTTATAACGGCAAGTCAGGATGTTTTAGCAAAAAGCATATACGATGCAGTTGACGTATACAACTGCAAGGTTATAAATATGAGCCTTGGCGCAGAAGAGCAAGACACGGTTCTCGAAGATGCCGTAAAATATGCGTACGACAATAATGTTGTCGTCGTTTCTTCTGTCGGAAACACTCAGCTTATATATCCCGATGCCACATACTATCCCGCGAGTTACGAATGGGTTATAGGAGTGGGTTCTGTTGACATGCAAAATAATGTTTCTGATTTTTCTCAGGTAAACGAAAGCGTTATGCTCATGGGCTACGGCGAGGGGTATTATATGGCTATGCCGGGCGGAGGAGGTCGTTTTGCTGCGGGAACTTCCTTTGCAACTGCGTATGTTACAGCCGCTGCCGCTAAGGTTTTTTTTCAAAACGAAGATTTTACCTCTCAGGAAGTAGTAGACGCACTTATAAATAATGCACTTGACATAGAGGAGGTCGGCTATGACAAAAAAAGCGGTTTTGGGATATGCAGACAGCCATACGAGGACTAAGCACCTATCTCAATGCTCTAATCTGTTTATACTGTGAGCTGTGTTCGTGATTAGTTTTGCGACTTAAATACGTTAACATCGCATCCTTCTTGGCTCAAATCATCACCACCGAACAATTTATGCGGAAAAATAGGGAGTTTGCTCAACAACAAATCCGTCATACACGCAAATATTTTGCTTTAGTTTCACATTTTGTGTTTCACCATGTCGATAAGCGTTTAAATATAAGTGTGGCAAGAAAAGCCACCGAATAAAAAAACTTTTAGCCGTAACACAGAGAGGGATAATATAATGGAAAACATGAGAAAGCAAAAGAAAACAATGAATCGAACGTTGGCGATAGTATTGGCAGTATCCATGATGATTTCCCTGCTTATACCCACGGGCGTGGCAATGGCACAAGCACAGAACACAACCAAACTGACCGTAACCGGTGATGCTGTAGACGCAACGACATTTAAAGGAAGCGCAACGATGAACTTCTGGGCAGAGGGAACGGGCACAGATCTAACATATCACTATGAGTTAAACGTAACCGATTATAACGGTTTTGAATTTAAGAACTTAAAGTTGCATTCCGAAGAAATAGGCGAACAAGGCACATTCATCCCGAAAGGCAACCAGGATATCTTTAAGCTTAGAGTGCAGGACAAAGAATCGGACGGCGCGGACATGACGTTCACCGTAAATATTAACGAAATCCCCAACAACAGCGTACAGGTTATCTACCACGGAACAGATATATCTGCATCAGGAGACTTCAACGCCAACGGAAAACACACCGTACTCGGACATACGGGTACAATAGGACCTATTCCGGAGGGTGAAAATTTCTACGGTTGGGCGACAACACCCGGTAGCACTGACGTTGTTTACGAGAGAAACGACAAAATCTCAAACGCGGGTCTCACGGAAAACATCAATCTCTACCCTGTTACAGGACACACAGTTTCATACTATGCGATGAACGGCGACAAAGCGGTCGATTTATATAAAACAATAGTGTCGGACGGCACAACGATAGCGATGGAATACGATGCCATAAGAGCTGAAATTGACAAAGACGACAAGTATGAAGACCATCCGGATGAAACACTCGAATTTGCAGGATGGAGCACGGAAAAAGACGATGAAGTAGAATACAATGAAGGCGCAAAAATAACTGTAACGGGAAACATGGAACTTTACGGAGTATGGCAAAAAGCACCTGAGTACACACTCACATACGCTATGGGCAACATGCCTGAAAAATATTCGGCAACAGCACCGGAGCCTGTAACGGGCATCAAAGATACAGAAATAGACATCTCTAACCCGCTACAAGCAGGCGTGGAAATAACAGATCTTTCAACAATACCCGAATTTGCGGGTTGGAAGGCAGATAGTGCGACGGCTCTGATTAAGAAGATTGACGAAAAATTTGCAACAGGTCTCTTCTCAGGCTTGAGCACACTGCTTATCCAAGAAAACACAACGGTTACTGCTCAATGGGCGGGAGTTGAAATTGCAAAAGCGGCATACATAAGAACAAACGGCAATGTAGATTACACTGTAACAGTCAAAAACACGGGCGACGTAGGACTTGATAAAGTAACTATAGGAGGATTCACACCTAGCGTTCGAGTGACGATAGGAGGCGAAGTAAAAACGGTTGACGTTAACGGTACACTTGTGCTCTCAAGCGAAACGGGCGAGAATGTGATGGATGCCAATGCAAGCATCGAGATAAAGTACACCATAGCTGGTAGTTCTGACAAGATTGAAGCGGGTGCAAATGTGACAGGCGAGAGAACGGGTCGCGATGCAAGTGCAACGGCGAGCGCAATTACAACAGTGACAAATGAAGAAGTAACCAACGACAACGAAAATAACAATAACGGCGGAATCAACGGCGGAATTAACGATGACAACGACGGCGATAACGACAACGATGGAGATGTTCAAGGGGAAACGGACGGTTCAGCCGGCGATGACACAACCGGTGACGATACAACCG
>CAYJIQ010000035.1:10921-11313 GCA_964370275.1 uncultured Christensenellaceae bacterium | reverse complement strand
ACAGGGGTGTGATAACGCCGAAAATTCCCATAAAGCCCCATATTACTACGGAGATGATAAGTGCAATGATGGAGATGATAAACCCGGCAAGGGCAAGTCCTTTGCGTTTTTTGTTTTGTGCGAAACCCGGGATGCTCAGAGACAATCCGAGCAGGACAAAAAGCCATGCGGAAACGGGAATAACGCTCAAAATAATTGCAAAAATCGACATAATAAAGCTTGCTTTTCCAAGTTTACTTTGCCTCATGGGCTCTTCATAGGCGGGGTATGGCGACACGACGTAGACTCTGTCGTGGTCGTCGTGCAAGATGCGCTCTTCGTGGTGGAACCCTCCTTCATGTGCGCCGTAAAACGCCCTCGGGGTTGCACTGCTGTGAACTTCGTGTGTCTCG
>CAYJIQ010000035.1:10158-10911 GCA_964370275.1 uncultured Christensenellaceae bacterium | reverse complement strand
TGCTCTGTTGTTCTGCATGTTGAGCCGCCTCAAAACCTGCTCGCCATCCGTCGTCAAAATCGTCGTGATTCTGCGGTGGCGGTTGGTGAGCAGGCGGGTTGTCGTCATAAATAGGCTGGCCGTTGACAATCCCCTTTATGGGGGCGCTTTCGATATCCTGTTTTGGATAGTTGTTGGTTGCCATGGTCAGTTTCTCCGTATGCGGTGATTAATAGCTGAACTCAAAATTAAAGTCGTCTAAGTTGAAATTGTCTAAGTTGAAGTCGTTAAAATCGTAGCCTCCGCCGTAGTCAAATCCGTTGCTAAATTCATAAAACATGTCAAGTCCGAAAATATCCATCACCTGAGGAACGAGTATGCTCATGTAGATTGATAAGATTAGCGTGATACAGCTTATTACAAGACCTGCAATAGCGAGCCCTTTTGACTTTCCTTTTTGTACCATTCCTGCAATGGAAAGTGCAAGACCGACGAGCGAAACGACTACGTTAAGGTAGATTGCCGCAATAAAAAACAAAGATACAAGCGAAACGACAAAACCTGCGATTCCAAGACCGCTTTGTTTTTTCTTTACGGGCTGAACCGGTGGGACGTCATATGGATTTGAGGAAGCCGGTGCTCCGAATCCGGAATTTTGAGCTTGGGAGCTTCCCTGGTTGTATCCGCTGTTTGGCGCGCCTTGACCCTGAGTTGAATATGGGTTTTGCGAAGCCTGCGGGTTTGCGCTCGGAGTTGAGTATGGGTTTTGCGAAG
>CAYJIQ010000035.1:0-10058 GCA_964370275.1 uncultured Christensenellaceae bacterium | reverse complement strand
CCTGTGGGTTTGCGCTCGGAGTTGAGTATGGGTTTTGCGAAGCCTGTGGGTTTGCGCTCGGAGTTGAGTATGGGTTTTGCGAAGCCTGTGGGTTTGCACCCGGAGTTGAATATGGGTTCGCAGCCCCCTGTGGGCTTTGTGAAGATTGTGGGTTTGCACCCGTTGTTGCGTGTTGGTTTTGCGTGCTTTGTGCGAAAGGCGATTCGGAGGTCGCCGAGTTTGCGCCGTTAGCGGTAGGCTTATCAAGCCGTGATCCGCAGTTTACGCAAAATGAACCTTCGTTGTTTTCGTGTCCGCATCCTTTACATACCATTGTGTTTCCTCCTCGGTTGATATATTAGTTCAAAAATATGTTAGCTTCGACATCGTTACATGTTGTCAAAGTTAAACTCTGTGATGTTTAGGTCAAAGTCTCCGTTGTTGAAGTTAAAGGCAGAACCGCCTCCGCTAAAGTCAAAGATCGAAGGTGACTCGACAAGCCCGATTCCCGATCCGTAGCCTGCAAAAAACAGCAGATAAACGGATGTTGCGAATATTAGCATTCCAAGAACAAATCCCGCAATAGAAAGCCCCTTTGCCCTGCCTTTTTGCGCAATTCCCGCAGTGCTAAACACGACGCCGACAAAACAGACGAACATTAAAAGCATACTGGGCGAGAGCACGAAGAGCAGGCAGGCAAGCGCGATTATAAACCCAACCACACCAAAACCGCTCTGTGAAAGCGAATTTTCGTCGGTGATCTCTATTTGGTTTTGCTCCGGCGTCTCCTCTGAGCCTTGCTCGGTAAAGTCAACTTTTTCTTCGGTATCCATATCAGTCTCCGCCTACTTTACCTTTTCACCTCTAATAAAGACGTGCACGGGTGGAGTTTCGAGCGGATTTCCTTTAAAGAGCAGTATGTCCGCTTCCTTTTTCACCTCTAAGCTTCCGACAAACTCGTCTATAAAGCACGCTTTTGCGGCGTTTATAGTGATTGAGCGCAGTGCAGCTTCTTCGGGAAGACCCTCTCTGACTGCGAGCATGGCGCACAGCGGAAGATACTTTTCGGGGATTACCGGGTGGTCTGTCATCATGGCAAATTCAACGCCCTTTTCGTGCAAAATCTTTGGTGCCTCCATGCTGAGGTTTTTAAGCTCGGTCTTGCATCTGTCGGTGAGCAACGGGCCGACGATAACCTTTTGCCCCGTGATATAGTCGGCAATCAGGTGTCCTTCTGTGCAGTGATCCAGCGAAAACTGGATGCCGAATTCCTTTGCGATCCTTATTGCGGTGAATATATCGTCCGCGCGGTGACAGTGGAATTTTACAGGAAGTTCTCCGTCAAGCGCCTGTGCTAAAATCTCCTTTTTGAGGTCGCGCTGTGTGCTCTCTTCGCTAAAAAGTTCGTTTACATAGTGCTCTGCACCGACGAACTCTTTTCTCAAAATTGAGGCGGTAGCCATGCGTGTTGAGGGGGATTTTTTCTCTGCTCCGTAGACTCGTTTGGGGTTTTCTCCAAGAGCTGCCTTTAGCGCGCAGGGTTCTTTTACGATCATTTCATCTATGCAGATGCCTGCTGTTTTTATCGCAGCAAACTGACCGCTGAGCACATTTGCGCTGCCGGGGCCGGTAACAACGGTCGTCACCCCGGCCATTCTAGCCTCAAAAAATGCGTTGTCCATCGGGTTTATGGCGTCTATCGCGCGCAATTCGGGCGTAACGGGATCTGTCATCTCGTTTCCGTCTCCTTCGCCTTCGGGCAGGCCATCCTCCCACATTCCGATATGGCTGTGTGCGTCGACAAAGCCGGGATATGCGACATAACCCTCGGCATTAAAAACTTCGCAGTCGTAGTCGAGGTTTTCGCCGATTTGCTCAATGTTGCCATCCTTTATATATATGTCTGCGCGCTCGTAATTTTTATCCGCCATTGTGATTATTTTTGCATTTTTTATAAGCATATAATGAATCCTCCATGAAAAGTCTCGCCGTTTACACATTATACGGGCGATACTATCACAATTATATCACATTGCATGAAAATATGAAAGTAGGAAATTATTCGTGTGGTGTGGACAATATTAAAAAACTGTGATAGAATACAGCTTGGATAAAGTTTATAATATTTTAGGAGGAAACGAAATGAAAAAACTGTTTATCTTAATGCTCGCATTTGCTATGATTTTTATGGTGGCATGTGCACCCGCACAGGAGAGTGCGGCACCCGAGGGAACTCCCGTGGAAAGACCGATGCCCACATAAGAGCCGGCAGAAGAGACTGCTGAGCAGCCGACAGAAGAATCCGTAAGTGAAGAACCGACAGAAGAGACAAACGAAGACGTTGCATACGTTCAGGAAAAGGGAACACTCGTTGTTGGCGTTACTGAATTTGCACCGATGTACTATCTTGATGCAGAGACAAACGAATATGTCGGATTTGACATCGAACTAGCTGCTATGTTCGCTGAGCAACTTGGGGTTAGCGTTGAGTATCAGGTTATAGACTGGAGCACAAAAATTCTCGAGCTTGACAGCAAAGCTATCGACGTAGTTTGGAACGGAATGACGCTTACCGACGAAGTTAAAGCGGGAATGGGAACTTCACAGCCATACATGAACAACTCGCAGATCGTTGTCGTAAAAAGCGAAAATGCTGACACATACGCAACTGTAGAAAGCCTTGCAGACGCTTCAATCTCGGTTGAAGACGGCTCGGCAGGACACAAAGAAGTAGAAGCTCTCGGATATGAAGTTACTGCAATCGGCGACCAGGCATCTGCTGTTACAGAAGTTGCTGCGGGCACATCCGACGTTGCTGTTATAGACTCGCTTATGGCGGCGGCTATGGTTGGAGAAGGTACAGGCTTTGAAGACCTTACAACAACTGTTTCGCTAAACAGCGAAGAGTACGGAATCGGATTCAGAAAAGAATCGGGTCTTGTAGAACTCGTAGATGCATTCATTGCAGAAAAATACGCAGATGGAACGATGGCAACACTCGCAGAAAAATACGGCGTTGCATTGGCACTTATCGAACAATAACAACTACACGGAAAACCGAGATAATACGTTTCGGTTTTCCTTCTTTTTTTATATTTTAGAGGGAAATGACATGTTTTTTGAGCAATTGCCGACAGTTATAGCGGCGTTAAACGAGGGCTTTTTACAGACTTTAAACCTATTTGGAGTGACACTTCTCGGTGCGCTTCCCTTGGGCTTGCTTATTGCTTTTGGGTCGATGAGCAAGATAAAGCCGATAAAGTATTTTGTGCGGGGAATAATCTGGATTATCAGAGGAACTCCGCTTATGTTGCAACTGCTCATCTTATTTTACATGCCGGGATTGCTTTTTGACACCGCAATCTGGGGTTCGGGCGAAGCGGGAAGGTTTTCGGCCTCCGCCGTTGCGTTCATCATCAACTATGCATGTTACTTCTCGGAGATCTACAGAGGCGGGATTGAAGGCGTTCCGCTAGGTCAGCGCGAAGCGGGGCAGGTGCTCGGCATGACAAAACGCCAAATATTTTTTAAGGTAACATTTCTTCAGATGGTAAAGCGAATTTTACCTCCGATGTCAAACGAGATAATCACGCTTGTCAAGGATACGTCGCTTGCGAGAATAATCGCACTTCAAGAGATTATCTGGGCAGGATTTTCCTTTACAAAAGGCGGTGGTGGGATCGAACCCGCAATATGGCCGCTCTTCTTTACGGGAATCTACTACCTACTCTTTAACGGACTATTGACGATTTTATTTAGCAGAGCTGAGAAAAAGCTTGGCTATTTTAGGTGATAAACATGGCGATATTAGAAGTTGTAAATTTAAAAAAGAGTTTTGGGCATACTGAGGTTTTAAAGGGAATAGACTTTAACCTGGAAAAAGGTGAGTCCGTTGCAATAATCGGTTCTTCGGGAAGCGGAAAGACGACGCTTCTTCGCTGTCTTAACTTTCTTGAAAATCCCAGCGGAGGGAAGATAATCGTAAAGGGAGAAACTCTCTACGACAAGCAAAACCCCGCAACACTTTCGGAAAGCGAAATCAGGAAAAACAGGCTTCATTTTGGACTGGTGTTTCAATCTTTCAACCTGTTTCCGCAGTATACGGCAAAGAAAAATGTCATGCTTGCCTGCGAGCTTTTAGCAAAAGATAAACATTCGTCTTATTCGGCAAAGCCCGAACAGATAGAAAAAAACGCCTGCGAGCTTCTTGAACGAATGAACCTCAAAGAGAAGATGAACCTGTATCCACACCAACTTTCGGGAGGTCAGCAACAGCGCGTTGCAATAGCGCGTGCGCTTGCACTCAGTCCCGATATTTTGTGCTTTGACGAACCGACTTCTGCTCTTGACCCTGAACTTACGGGTGAGGTCTTGCGTGTTATAAAAAGTCTTGCCGACACAAACACGACGATGATCATCGTTACGCATGAGATGGCTTTTGCAAGGGAAGTTGCAAATAGGGTTATATTTATGGACGAAGGAATTATAGCCGAACAGGGCGACGCAAGGCAGGTAATAGACAATCCGCAAAACGAGAGGACGAAGAAGTTTCTTTCAAGCTATAGTGATAGTTAAAAATTTTTTAATAACTATTTACATCTATCTCCAATTGGAGTATTATTAGTATTAGATACTAATAAGAAAGAGAACTACTATGGGTAATAAAATAATTAACGTTGCACACATGATGCGCAAGGCGCTCAACACGCTCGACTATAGGCTAATGGATCATGGCGAAAGAGTGGCTTATATAATACTCAAAATGTTTCAGGCGGATGGGGAATACACGCCCGAACAGCTGACGAAAATAAGCTATATGGGAATGTTTCACGACATTGGAGCATACCAGACAGAGGTTCTTGACCCGCTTGACGATATCTCTTCAACTTTTGGATTTGAAATAAAGCATACTCACCATCACGCTGTATACAGCTACCTTTTCTTTAAGGAACATGGATTCTTTGAGGAGTTTTGCGATGCGCTCACCTACCATCACTTTGTATACGAAAAGCTGAAAAATTCGGCATGTCAAAATAAAAAATTGGCTTCGAGGATGTTTTTGGCGGACAAAATAGATATCTTATATATGAACAAACGCGTTTCAAAGCCGCAAGAAGCGCTTGCGCTGCTGAGCAACTCGGTGTTCAACTCGAGCGATGTCGAGCTTTTAAAGTCGCTAGAGGAAACTGACGGCGTGCTCGGCGATATTTTTAGCGGAAAATATCTCGACGCTCTTATGAGCTTTCTTTCACAAAACCGAATTTACGACGAACATTTAAATAAAATAGTGCACATGATTCCCCACGCGATAGACTTTAGGAGCGAATTTACCGTAACACACACCGCAGCAACTGTGGAGATTTCGATAATACTCGCAGAGCTTTTCGGTATGAGTGAGGATGAGAAAGAATCTGTGTATTTAGGCGCACTGTTGCATGACATCGGAAAAATTTCAACGTCGGTGCTCATTCTTGAAAAGGACGCAAAGCTCACGGACAATGAATTTAGCATAATGAAGGACCACGTGTTGCTTACCGAATACATCTTAAGAGGGTGCGTAAGCGAGGAAATTGTAAACATTGCATCGCGGCATCACGAAAAACTGGACGGAACGGGCTACCCACTCGGTCTTAAATGCGAACAGCTTACCAAGAGTGAAAAAATCGTTGCGGTTGCGGATATTTTAAGCGCGCTTCTTGGAAAACGAAGCTACAAAGAACCCTTCCCACACGAAAAGGTTATTGCAATCATGCGTGACTTGGCTGACAACGGAAAGGTCTGTGCCGATTGCGTGGATGTGGCAGTACAAAATTTCCCGAGAATTACAGAAGAGGTGGACAGATGCAGTGATGAGGCAATGGTGAGGTATAACGACATACAAAATTCGGCAAAAGAGCTGTTTGAAGCTATTGATGCTTAGAAAGGGAAATCATGAAAGAAGAAGTGAAAAATCTAATAAAAGAGGCATTTGAAGGGGAAACAAAGGCGATAATTTCCTACTATAGATACGCAGACGTCGCCCGAAACGAAGGTAGACCATCTGCGGCAGAGCTCTTTGAGCGGATGGCAAAAAATGAGATTGAACATGCAAAGGTGTGGCATGCATATCTATACGAAGAGCCGGGAGATACGTCTAAAAACTTGATTGATGCCGCTAACGGCGAAAATTACGAGTGGAAGGAAATGTACCCGAGATTTGCGCAAAAGGCAAGAGAAATGGGTATGTACGATGTTGCAGACAAGTTTGAACGAATCGCGTCAATTGAGTGCGAACACGAGCGAAGGTTTGTCGAAGAGAACATGGCGAAGGAAGAAATAGCGAAGGAACAACTGCAACAAGGCGATAAATATATGTGTCTGTTTTGCGGCTTCGCCACGGATGTAAAGCCGGATGTGTGCCCGGTGTGCGATGGGTCGGATTGCTTTATCGTCGAGTAGGAATAAGATTATGAATGTTATAAGAACTGTGCTCGGAGATAGGGAGACTGTCGGGTGGTGTCAGTGCCATGAACATTTATTTATGGAAGACGGTGCGGGAAGTCGCCTAAACAGTGCGCTTCTTGTTGAAGACTATGAAAAATCACTTGCGGATATTGAGCAGTATAAACTTGCTGGTGGGTGTGCTTTTGTCGATGCAATGCCGATAAACTGCGGGAGGATGGCGGATTATCTCGTTCGTGCAAGTGAGCACAGCGGAGTGGATATTGTCGCGTGTACGGGTTTTCACAAAAAAGTATACTACGACGACAGCGAGTATATATATAGCCTTAACGAGGATATAATCACGCAACTTTACATAGACGAGATAAAAAGCGGGATGAACTCATCTAAAAAATCGGGTCGCAAAAAGATAGATGCCAAGGCGGGGATTATCAAAGTCGCAGTGGACACGGGCGGGATATTTGCAGACAATATCTATGAAAAGCTCGCAACAGGTGCGGTTTTGGCGGCAAAGGAGACGGGAGCGCCGATTATGGCGCATATAGAATACGAAGAGTGTGTGTTTGAACTTGTCGAGTTTATGGCGAAGCATGGGCTTGAACCAAATAGGCTTATTGCATCGCACTTGGATAGAGCGAGAAAGAATGAAACGGAATACCATAAGCAGGTCGCAAAGGCAGGCGTTTTTATCGAATACGACTCTATAAACAGGCTAAAATACCTTTCGCACGAAGAGGAACTTACGCAGATTTGTGCGATGGTCGAGAGCGGATATGCGGACAAGCTGTTGTTTAGTTTGGACACGACGGCACAGCGGCTATCGGCTTACGGCGGAGCGACCGGCCTTGACTACATATTAAAGGAATACAGCAAAATGCTAGATGCTGTGGGAGTGGGTGAGCAGACGCTTAAACAGATAATGGTAGACAATGCAAATAATGCACTGCGTTTTAAATAACGATTAGTATAAAAAAACCTCGACACTTAAGATGCGTCGAGGTTTTTTATTAAGATGCAAGCACGATTATCTCATCGTCGTGTGTAAAGGTGACAGTGCTTTGCTTGTCGGGATTTACGATAATCTGAGTTTCGCCATCTCGCAAAAGTTTATATCCGATCGCGATGTGCCCTTTGTGCGCTGCAACCTGAGTAAGTGTGTAAAAATCAATGGGCTTGCCGGGAACTGCGTAGCTAGAGGCGTTTTTAATATAGATCTCGCTACCATCTGCTTCGAGAAGTTCCCTAAAAACTCCCGACAAATCCCTGTTTTCGGAAATTTGCGTAAGTATCAGGTTTACAATGTTTGAGCCTACAACCAAATCGTTTATCTCGGCGACCTTTGCGAGCTTTTGGTTTGTGGTGTTGCGCATCTCGCTGGTTATGTTAAAGCTCATGTCTTGTGTCTTCATGATATCTCTGAGGTGGATAATCTTTAGCAGTGTCTGAGCGTCCGAAGTTTCGATGTCGCACTCCTCGTCGCTGAGAAGCAGGACGTGGTCTATGCCGTTTTTAACGAAGTTTTCAATGTTCTCTCTGCTGTTAATATCGCAGTTTATCACGCTGAGTTCGATGTTATTAAGCGAAATACCTTCAAAGTTTACATTTTCGTCGTCCACCGCTAGGGTGACCGTCGATCCTGGAGAGAAGTATGAATCAAGCTCTTTTAGAATTAGCGGAGCCATGTGGTTGTTGCCTAAAATAATCAAATTTTCACTATCCTGTTCAATTTGAGGCTTAAGCTGTGAGAGGATGGATGAAATGTCAGGTTGTTCATAATCGGAGGGTTGTGCAACTCCGTCATCTTCGACGAGAAGAATAATAACGTCGTTCGCCTCCAACACGTCGTCCATCGGCGGGTTGAGCATGATGTTTTCGCCGCGTTTATATCCGAAGGGAACGGCATATCTAAATGAACTTAACGCTTCGCTGAACTTTTTGCCCGCGAGAGAAGGAAAGTTTTCAAAATATAACTCGTTGCCGTCGTAGTCGAAAAGCTCAATAAGTACGGCGGAAAGTCCGGGTTGCCTGCAAGTTTGGGCGATAATCCTAGAGATGACGTCGCCAACGAGCAATGCTTCGACATTTCCTTGGCCCGCGATGAGGGCGGCGTCGAGGTTTGGCTTGTCGTTTATCAGCGAGACGATGGGCGGGTTTTGGGTCATGTGCTGAGCTGAATCAAAGAAGTTGTTTATTGCCAAAATAGCCTTTATCGTCATATAGTCTCTGCGTTCATTTAAAATTATCGAACGGCAGGTGTCGAGCGAACACTTGCTTAGCATGTTTGTGTCTGTGATATTTCCGGTTCTGCAAATTAGCTTGGTGTTTTTAAGGTCGGGGATTTGGTTTAGGATAGCTTCTTCCATCTCCTCTTTATCTTCGGGCGAAAGCACGACGATTGCGGCATTTTTTCTGTTTTCGTTTGCAATTACAAGCTCTGAGATGATTGTAAAAACGTTGTCGTCGTAGCCGAGGATTACAGTGTGGTCCTTCTCGATAACCCTGGAATTTCCCTTTCTTAAAGACTGAAGTTTGCCTTCAAATCCGGTGGTGATTATACCGATAAGTATGCTTGTTACAAAAAGACCGCAGAGTGTAACGATGCACATAAGGATGACAAAGCCGATGTTGCCGGTGTCCGTTCCTGTTATCGTGCCCGCGTCGATGGTGTGCATGACGCTTGCCCAGACATTTTGCCCGACAGTTCCGTTGCCCAGCAGATATGAAATAAAACCCGCAACGATGATTACGGCGGCGGTTGCTAAAAACAGCATCCCAACCAGTGCAATGGTTCCTTTGGACATAAGGTTGTCAAATTTATACCGCAACCTATCCTTAAAATTGTTCATAATCCCTCTCCTATGCATATGAGTAAGTTATAATTCATTTTACAATAAAATCAGGAATTTGAAAAGCCTAAAATATTTTTAGTAGATAAGCTGGAATTTTGGCAATATAGGTGTTTTTTTCAATAAAACATTGTAATTTAGGCAAAAAAGTATTAAAATGGTTTTGATACGCAGAGTTGACAATATGTCATCTAAATTGCTGTGTATAGCGAAGGGAGAGTTTATATGAATATGCCATGGCTAAAGCACTATGGCGACGTTCCTACGACAATTGAATATCCTAAGGTAACGATGGAGCATATGTTGTCGCAGGCTTGCAAGAAGTATAAGGACAAGACGGCATACGAATTTCTCGGAAAAAACAGCACGTTTGAACAGCTCGCTACAGACATCGAAAAAGCGGCAAGAGCACTTATCGCAATGGGAGTAAAAAAGGACGATAGAGTAACGGTTTGTCTGCCCAACACACCACACGCAGTAATTATTTTTTATGCTATTAATAAAATCGGTGCAGTTGCAAACATGATTCATCCCCTCTCTTCCAAAGGCGAGATAAAGTTCTTCCTAAACGATGCACAGAGCGAATATGCTATCACACTCGATGCGTTTTATCCGAAATTCAGTGGGGTCAAGGACAAAACACAACTGAGAAAGACAATCATCTGTTCCATCCCCGACTATCTTCCAAAAGTCAAAGGAATGCTCTTTAAGATGACAAAGGGAAGAAAGATAGCGGCGGTTGAAGATTCGGACGCAACTCCTTCGTGGAAGAGCTTCATGAGCAGAGCAGAC
>CAYJIQ010000034.1:0-11316 GCA_964370275.1 uncultured Christensenellaceae bacterium | reverse complement strand
AGCATATACTTGCCCGACTGTTTCACCTTTCCAATAATAACTACCGCAGCACAAACTGCTACGCTCGCAATTATTGCCTGGATGTATAGCCCCAGCCCACTGCAGATTCCTACTGCCGCCGCCCATACCATAAACATCGGATATCTGGGATCTCTTGCATCTAGCTTAACCCTGCTTGCAAACACCGCCGCGAGCACGATTATCGCAAGCGCTATGTTGTCTTCGATCACGCTGACAATTACAGCTGTCACTATTGTTGTAAGCGCAAGTGTTATCAAGAATCGCTTGTTATAGGCTCTTGTGCTGTATGTTAGTTTGTAGCCCATGCAAACGGGCACACAAAGCACGAGTGCGAATCCGAAATTTAAGATGAAGGCATAAACCGCCACCGAATCGAACGAACTAAAACTTTCCTGTAGTATTTCTAACATAATTCCTCCTATAGCGGAAACCCGCAATTTGTTACCTCGTCTATAATTTCTTTTTCTATGCCAAAAGGCTCCCTGCCAAATTTAATGCTAATAATTCCCATACTAATATGTTTTGGGACGAGCTCAGTCTTGGAAAAAAATCCCCTCATGTCTCTGGACGAGCCAAAATCACTGTCGTATGTAAGCTCTACATCTCCAAGGCGACTTTTATATTCAACTCGGCTAAATTCTTCAAAATATCCGCAAATTAAATTTTGTGTTCGCATATATGCGTTAATATCTGCCGGAAACGCACCCGGGAGCTCATCCGTAACCGAAGAATCTGTGCAAATCAACCTCATTGCTTGAGAACGCGTAAGGTCTATCTGCTGAATCTTTCGCCTCTGAAAGTGCGCAACCGAGTAGCAAAGCTTTATCACTTTGTAATCCTCGGGGAGCGCATAGATCCCGATATTCACATCGGTTGTTCCCTCGAGCGGAGCAAAGTTTATCTGCCTTGCACGATAGCATTCTTCTTTGCCTGCTTTATCAAAAATAGCATCAAGTTTGTTTTTAAACCTGAAAAAGTCAAACCGTTCCAGCTTAAACTTCACCTCGAAAAACTCGCCTTTCATCACACCTTCCTCACTGTTTTGCACGAATAAATTCGCAGTCGTTTAGATATCCGAAGGTTGCATTAATGTCTATGGCATCGTTGCAGATAACCACCCGTTTGAGCGAAGCACAACCGTGTACCGCATACTTGCCGACCGTCGTGACCGTCTTTGGAATAGCAAGCGAGCGCAAAGAGTCACACCCGTAAAAAACACTCAGCGGAAGTTCGCTAATTCCCGGGGGTATGTCAAACTCTCTTAGTGATGCACAGTACTGGAATGCATGAGTTCCGAGCTTCGTAAGCTTACTGTTTCTTGAGACAGAGCATCTTTTTAGCGAAGTACAGTGTCTGAACACAGCAGTTCCCAGCCTTTCGACCGAATCAGGCATGGTAAATTCTTCCATATTTTCGCACAGAGAAAATGCGTAATCGTCTATTCTTTTGAGGATTTTTGACTTTATCTGAACAAACTTAAGATTTGTACAACCGTAAAATGCAAACTCTCGTATACGCTCAAGTGTCGAGGGTATAACCACCTCTCGTAAGTTTAGGCAACCAAAAAAGAAGTTTGCCGGAAGCTGTTTTAATCCTTCGGGGAGCACAACTCTTGCGACAAGCACATTATTTCTAAGCCCCGCTTCTCCAAGCGACTCAAGCTCAGAAACGTCTACAAACTCCATCGAAACTGTCTCCTCGCTTGAAAGCAGTTCTTGAACTTCAAGCATACTTGCCTTTCCCTGTTTTCTTGCTAACTTTGCACGCCTTGAATATACAACGGAAAGCTCTTTGTCAAAAAGATCCTGTGGCGAAAGTTCGTTTTCCTCTTGGCTCAGCTTTTTTAGCACACTCTCGTATGTCTCTGTTAATATATTTTGCTGAAATTTTAAATTGTCCATATACTCCGAGTGGCGGTTGTTTACGCCATTTAGAGTATTATATGTCTTTGCATATATGGATTTTTGCCTTGCGCTTATCTGCTGGTCAAACTTCGTCTTCTTTTCTTCCATCTCGGTATTTGCACTGTCAACGATGTCTTTAGCCTCAGTTTCAGCTTTTTCTCGCATCTTTTCAATTCTGATTAATTCAGCACTCTTAACCGTTTCAAGATGTTTTTTTGCAGATTCTACCTGTTCATTTATGCTTGACAAGCGAGCAAATCCCTCTTGGCTTTTAGCTTTCACCCATTGCTCATTTTGGGCATATTGTTTTAACACTTCACCTAATTTTGCGTTTTTTTCGCGAAGACGCTTTACTTCTTCTTGCAGAGCAACTATTTTGTCCTCTTGCTCTAAATTATTATTCACGGCCTACACCTCCCGTTTAATGCTTGCTTTGCAATCGTAGCGTAAATAGTGCCCCACAAAACAAATGCATACATAGTAAATATGACACATTACGGCAATAATGTCAAATAGTTCTTGGTTTTATCGGATAATTTAATCGGAGATTTCGTGTTAACGTTGTTTTGAGTATTGAGCTACTTTCAGCATATCCGAAGCACCCTCAAAATCCACCGCACCGCCCATCATGAAGCTGTAGTATCCGTTTTCTGCAACAATAATATGATCTACCAGAGGAACGCCGACGCTCTTAAAAGTTTCCATCAGTTGTCTTGTTATGTTAATATCATCCATAGACGGACTCGCATCTCCGCTCGGATGATTGTGAGCAATTATGACGCGATACGCACCCGAATTCAGCGCAACCTTAACCATCTCGCGCTTGTTTACCATCGCACTGTCTACCCAGCCCTCGGCGACAAGTTCATATGTGCATACTCTGTATTTTACATCCAGACAAAAGATGTATAGCTGCTCTGTCTTAACTCCTCTAAAAAAAGATTTAACATAATCCGCCGTGACCGCACTGTTTGAAAGGCTCACTCCTTTGTTTTTTGTGCCATGCATGTATTTATAACATTCACTAATGAGATGAAAGAGCAAAGCGCTTTTGTCTCCAACACCGCTTATGCTCATAAGTTCCTGTGTGCTCGCCTCAAAAACTCCTTGCAAACCGCCGAATTTGCTTATCAATTCGTGTGCGGTGTCGTTTGTATTTCCGCGTGCATTTACGTAAAAAAGCAGCATTTCAAGAAGTTCATGCTCCGCAAGACATCCACATCCAAACTTTTTTACTTTTTCTCTCATTCTGTCTCTGTGTCCGTCGTGAATATTTTTCATCCTACGCGACCCTTCCGCAACATAGTCAATGCCTCGGACCCCATCCTCCGCCGCCCGAAACCTCCTTTGTTTCAAAACAAGCGGCATTTTCCCTCTCAAGGGTGGGGAACATATCTATTTCGTCGCAATCGTCAATCCATCCAATGCAGTAAGCTGTTATGTCGCTTATGTAGTTAGGAATGCTATCGTAAGAATAGCCTTCTGATTGAGTGTATGTAGTGTACATTATCTCCATTGGATGTTCTTCTTCAATGTATTCGACAACATCCATCGTTACTCCGTCGCTCGTAAACTCATCGTATAAATCGACGGCACCGAACATGTGCATAATTTCATGTGCATAAGTTGCGGGATTGTCATAGATGCCTTCTCCGTATAGATCATATAGATAAATGTAGCATTTTTCGTCAAACCATTCCTGCCCGTCGCCCTCTTCATAGGGATAGCAAAAGCTGATTCCCGCTCCATTCACCAAAAACACGTATCCTATGCTGTTTGTCTGATATTCGTCCATAATCGCCTGTGTATCAACGTTTTGTTCAATCCAGCTCGTTATCTCGTCATTTGCAGCATATTCGTCGTTTCCCTCGATGTTTGCATCAATATCCGCAAAGTAGCGCAAGCTTTCGTCTTCATAGTGGATAACCACATCTTGTCCATATCTCTCGCCCTCTTCTATCATATAGTCCACCGCAATTTTAAAGTGTCGGTTTGCAACTTCAACCTCGTCTTGCGTCCACTCGTATGTGTCCCGCCTGTTGTCGTCCAGGTAGATAGTAACCAATACCGATTCTCCACCAAGATATGTCGCGCTCCCAATGGGAATGTCGGTAATCGGTTGCATTGAGATAGCTTCCTCAGCAGGCTCTTGCTCGGCAATAGATTCTTCGCCAGGATCCTCTGATTCTTGCGGTTCACTTTGCTGAGTTTCGTTCGGCTCTTGCGAAAACGCAGGTTCTTCCTGTTCTTTCTCAGCCTCGTTGTTTTCCGCTTCTAACTGTTCAAGCATCTCGGGCGTCATCTCTATGACAATTGTCGTACACCCCGAAAAAATCATACTTAAAATTATCATCACAGCACATATTGCACTTAACTTTCTCTTCATTACATTCCCCTTTCATGAGCAAAATGCCCTAATTCATTTTAACATACAAGTGTCGGTTTTTACAAGCTAATTCAAAAAAATCCCTCAGCCAATATATGTTGGCAAAGGGATGTTATAGGTGCATTAAATTTTTTGAGGGAATTTATAAAAGCTATAGGCGACCTTCATTATACATCAGCTCTTAATGAGTATAAGTTTATTTCCTTTTTCGGGCAAATCCGTTCCGGTATCGTTTAATTGTTCTATTGTGTCCACCCTTGCCGCAAATCGCTTAGCAATCTCCCAAAGAGTCTGAGTTCCGTCCGCACAATATACCACAATTCCGCTACCTTCGTCTTCTGCCGGATAAAATTGCGCATCACTGATTGCAACAACCTCCTTACTCACGACTTCCTCAGCATGAAATTCGACATTTGCCTTTAGCTCAACTTCTCTGCCCGTGCCCTCGGAGACGACACTTTCACAATCTGCCCACACTTCAATCTCGCTTCCCTGTGCAAGCCCGCCCATGCTTATATCAGTTTCAAAGGGTAACTGTGCGGAAAAATTCTTGACGCCGACGTCCTTTGTGTCGTAGCACATGTTAACGCTTGCCATACCGGTAATATAAACCCTGTCTCTTTCATATACCGAGTTAAGCACATTAAATGTTGCGCCGACGTACAACACCTTGGCAACCTCCGGGCACGTCGAAGGAAGAACAAGCGGCATGGTGACAAGCCTTTTTCCGGGTTCATATATCGATGTCCTCGAACAATTCACATTTACCGTCTGCGGAACGCAGTTTTTTGCACAAGCATACACGTCTGAGATGATATTTACCTTGTTTGATACCATGCAACGACAATTTAGCGCAATTACCGCACCGACCTCAAGTGTCTGTGAATCTTCGCTCACCTCAACGCCCAACCTTATGAGTCTAGCCCGACAAATCGCAGTGGCATCGCTTGAACAGTCGCTTTCATGGATAACTTCAGAAAACGGGATCGAATGCCTATAACACTGCATTCCAAGACTCTTATCTTCGCAAAGATATACGATATGGACGTGCAAAGTTCCTTCAACTATAATCCTCTCAAGCTCTGTAATTGCACTTTCTACCCGTGCATACCCCCTGCAAAGCAGTACTTTTTGTACAGCAGGCATACCCTGCGCCAATTTTAATTCTGATTTAATATACGCATTCATGCTTTTTGCGCATATCAGTTGCGGCAACTCAATTTCTCTCCTGAGAAGTTGTGCACCCTCTTCTTCAACCGACTCAGCAAGTTCGTAGCTTTGCTCCCCGTGCGTACTTGCCATTAGTTCAATGTTCGAACGCACTGATACACTTCTGCTGTCAAGCATCCGAAAACTAACCTCTCCAACTATTAGTTCTGCAATGGCATTCATACCCAGGCAGACTTCCTGTTTTACAAGCTCATCCACCGTACACTCCGCATCAAACGCCATAATTTCGCCCATTTTATCGACATAGACCACGCTATACCTCGCCGTGCCCGTAATCCTAAGCCCGCCATCTTGGCACTCAAGGGAATTAACCTCTGCGAGCCCGGTCATGTCGAGCACGCTTACCATGTCCGCCAGTTCTGCGGGCACTTTAAGTGTCCCTTCAATAAGTATTCTTTCCCTTATGCGTATACACTTTTCAGCCGTTACCATCTGTGCGCTTATTGCCATTTCCATACCTCCGCTGTGTGGGTTATATGTTTAATAATATACATACGAAACTAAATTTATGACGGCAAAAACAGCAATAGGACACATAACCTATGAAATATATGAGTTTTATAACACAGACAAACAAAAAATCCCCCTAGGTTTTGTAGAGGGATTTTTGCATTTGTGGGCTTTATTGACGCTCTTGCTCTCCTAAATTATCTAAGGAGTTCATACGGTTGAGAGCTGTATTTTCACTTTTAAACCTGTATAGTTTTAGAAACGCCGTCATGTTGTTCAAATTAAACTTCAAACTCTGCGCAGAACTCTGCAATTCTACCCAGTCCTTTTTTTATGTTTTCTTCGGATGTTGCGTAGGAAAGTCTCAAAAGACCCGGGCAACCGAAAGCTTCGCCGGGAACGGCCGCTACCAGCTTATCCTTTAAAAGAAGCTCTGTAAATTTAAGTGTGTCCTCTACAACTTCTCCTTTATATTTCTTACCCATGAGCTTTGAAACGTCCATCATCGTGTAAAACGCACCCTTGGGAAGCAGACTGCTTGCATTCGGGATTGAGTTGATAATATCGTGCATAAGTTTTCTTCTTGCATCAAACGCCTTAAGCATCACCGAAAGATCTTCTTGCGAGCCATTAAGAGCCGCAAGCGAAGCGTGCTGTGAAATCGAACTCGGATTAGAAGTTGCGTGGCTTTGATAGCTTCCCATAATTCCCGCAATTTCCTTTGTTGGGCATATTGTATATCCGATTCTCCATCCTGTCATTGAGTACGCCTTGCTCACTCCGTTTACGACGAAGGTTAGGTCTTTTGCTTCCTCGCTAATGCTCGCCATCGGCACAAAGCTGTTGTCGTAGTCGAGCTCGTCGTAGATTTCGTCTGCGATGATGAAGAACTCGTTTTTAATCGCAAGCTTTGCGATTCCTTCAAGAGTTGCCTTGTCGTATACACATCCGCAAGGGTTTGAAGGACTGTTTACGATTATCGCCTTTGTGTTTTTTGTAATCGCCTTTTCGATGTCGCTAACCGAAGGAACAAATCCCGACTCTTTTGATGCTTCGACAAAAACAGGTTTTCCCAGTGCCATTTTTACAAGTTCGGGGTAAGTTACCCAAAAAGGCGAAACTATAATAACCTCGTCGCCCGGGTTTAGTATTGCGTGAAAAATATTGTAAAGCGAATGCTTTGCTCCGTTTGATATCACGACTTGTGCAGGCTCAAATTTAATGCCGTATTTGCGGTCCATCCTGTCTACGACTGCCTGCTTAAGTGCAACCGTTCCCGCTGCCGGCGTGTATTTTGTCATACCCTTTTCGATAGCTTCTTTTCCTGCTTCCTTTATATAATCAGGTGTGTCAAAATCCGGTTCTCCTGCTCCAAATCCAACTACGTCAAGACCGTCTGCCTTCATGTTCTTTGCTTTTGCGTCTATGCTCAGTGTAACCGACGGTTCAATTGCCATAGCCCTTGTTGAAAGTTTCATGTAATCCTCCTAAAAATTCCCAGCTTTTAATTTTTTTTACTTCTTTAGCGTCATCGCTCAGTATATAATAATACACTTTTCCCAACATTTCAAGAGGAAAAGCAAAAAATTTGCAAGTTTTTATAAACAAAATTGCACATCGGGCGCAATCGACTCAGATTTTACAATTTTGTAAATTTAATACTTGAAAACAAGGTGATTTCAGTATACAATATTTACGTAGAATTATACTCGGAGGTATTTATGAGCGATTACATCATAGCTGCAAGTTCCACAACAGATTTAACGCAGGAATATGCAAAAGAACACAACCTTACCCTTCTCCCCTTTTCCTTTATGATAGACGGAAAAGTTTATGCGGATGACTTTGGAAAATCCATGTCTTTGGCAGATTTTTACAGCACAATTAGGGGTGGTGCCAGCGCATCTACTTCGCTTGTAAACGCAGGAGTATACGAAAAATTTTTCAGTGAAATGCTTGAAAAGAAGTTAGATATTCTATATATCGAACTTTCCTCAGCTCTGACGGGCAGTGTAGACAACGCTATTTCCGTCGCAGAAAAACTAAATGCCAAATACGAAAATAAAGTTTACATTGTAGACTCTCTAAGCGCAAGCCGCGGATTTGGATTACTTATCCACTACGCTCTTAAAATGCAAAAAGAAGGCAAGAGTGCAGAAGAAGTGCATCAATGGATTGAAAAGAACAAGCTCAATTTTATCCACTGGTTCACAGTTGACGACCTAAACCACCTAAAACGCGGGGGCAGAGTTTCTGCGGCTTCGGCTTTTGTGGGCACCATGCTAAAAATAAAACCCGTATTAAACGTGGACAACCAAGGCAGGCTCATCCCGAGATTTAAAATCAGGGGAAGAAAAAAATCGCTGCAAACTATGGTCGAGCAGATGAAGAGCGACATTTTAAATCCCGATGGACAGACCGTATTTATCGGTCATGCCGACTGCCCTGAAGATGCGCAATACGTAGAGTCGCTCATAAGGAATGAATTCCCCACTATCACGGATATTCAAATTGCACCGATAGGTCCCGTGATTGGCGCGCACTCTGGCCCCGGAACGATCGCCCTGTTCTACGTCGGAAGCAAACGCTACGAAGAAAGCTAAGAATATAAAAAAGACTTTCGCTGTTGAAAGTCTTTTTTTATACATTAAACATCAGTATCCGTATCTTAAATTGATAATACTCCCGTCAATTGCGTTGATGACGACAAGAGGTGCTGTGGGAAAATCGCTCGAAGCTTCCACGTGCACAGTATTATCGTTCATATCAACCATATCCTGCAAATCCATTCCGTCTATCCATACACTTTCATTAAACAGACTGTACATTCCCGTTAGATATCCACCTGCACCAGTATCATCTGTTGCATACGCATTTCCATGGTAGACCCAAGCTGGAACGAGCACCGCCTCTACCTCGTCGTCGGGTTTTCTAATCGGCACCAGACAAAGTTCCACCTGTGTAATGTCGACATCCACATCCCACTTTGACTCAAGCAGAGTTTTTGCAATCCCCTCGTAAGTCATAAGCAACATCGTTTGTGCAATCCCAGAGATTTCCTCGTAGGGCAAAAGCACAGTTCCCTGCGATATTTGTTCTCCAAACTCAATTGGCGCACTCCAATTAATTTCTGCAATGCCCATGTGGTCAAGTGTAATCTTGAATATTTCATAGGCCCATCCGCTCGAATATCCCTCGCCAATTCTGCCGACATAATCGCCCGTCCACAGAATTCGAATCCCCTCGTATTCTCTGCCGAAAATAAATGTGTAGCCCCTGTCCACACTCGGAGAATCGAGATACTTTTCGCCTACATTTACAAGAATCTCTCCGGTGTAATAATTATCAAAACCAAAAACTTCAAGAATTTCCTCGCAGGTGTTTTTCGCTTCAGCCAGTGGTATCTCGGGCATTTGTCCGCTATATTCGCCGATAGGATATGAATCCCCAAACTCATACGGCTGATAGCTTCTAAAGTAATCGACACTCACAGACGGATAATAATCCGCATCCTGTTCATGCATTTTAACCGAGGTTATATCAAGTGTGCTGAGCTGATCAAATTGTGCGTATTCCTCGTTATAGTCCTGTGCCGCAAACGCATTCGCCCCCAACATATTGGCAATTTCGGGATGCACTTTAAAAGTTCCGTCGGTAGTGACTATCTGCTTTGTTTCGGGAGCATTTTTAAATTCATCCTCAAAATACTCCATATCCCGATCATACTGATCTTTTGATATATTGCCCTGCGCAAACTCCTCCTCAAGCATGAGAATTTGATACTCTATTTCAGATTTTGTGGTGACCATAAACACATCCGCGTCATACGGATCTTCGTTTGGATATATATAATCAAAAATATCGTAGCTTTGCTCCTGCGTAATTGTTCCCTTTGATACGTTTATAAGCGGAAGCATCTGTGCATCGGGGAGCAACACCGGCGCATCTGCGTTAATTTGCAATTTTCCGTCCGCTCCGCTTTCGTCGAATCTAAAAACATCCTCTGCACCGAGCTCACTTATCAAAGTTGCTTCACTGCCGGTTGCCAGTTCGATCATCCTATCTAAATCTTTTCCCACAACAACAGCATGTTCGGGCGTGGGATGGCAGGCCGTTAGCATTAGCATCGCTGCAATTAAAACCACAATTTTCTTCATAACAGCTCCTTCTGATTAAGATCCAACACTCTTTTCTACGTATTGATTATGACACATATACATAAAATTATCATTTCTAAGTTGTAAATAAATTGTTATCATTTGCAAAACACAGTACGCATAGCCTCAGCATGTCAAAAAAGCTAAAACAGACCGCAGAGTATCAGTAAAATCTGCACGTCCTTGCAACGAGGGAAGCAAAAATCCCCCTAGTTTTAGAGGGATTTTTGCGTTTGTGGGTTTTACCTATGCACTGACACAACTTTTCTGCGTTTTCTTAATTATATTATCAGTCAATTCGTTTCCCGGAATTTGCTCCGTTTTGTGAACCTTGGACAAACTCTTCGTCCGTCGGAATGTTTTCAACGGTCCAGTTGTCTGTGTAGGGAATGTCCATATCGTCCGGATCAATCTTCTCCTCCGGCGCCTTTGGAATTCCTGCCAAAAGTTGCTCGCGAATTTGTGCGGTCTGTGTATCATTGGGATCTCCGTCACGAATCTCGCAAACTGTTTTGGGTGCGATGTTGTACCACATCCAGCGCGCATCGGGAACGGTAAGCCTTATGCAACCGTGAGAATCCATCTCTCCGAGCATATTCCAACTTGCATCCTCGTAAGCACTGTCGTCCTTTTCATCGTAAAGAGTAGTGTGGAAGTATATGGCGTCTCTAACCTGTGTCCAATACTGTCCGTATCTTCCGTCTCTGACAAAGACACTAAAGCGGACTTTATATGAACCCATCTCAAAAGTTCCCTTTGGAGTGCAGTCGTTTGCTCCTGTCGAACTTAACATATACCTTATGGGAACTGTGTACTCTCCGTTTTCGTCCTGCGCATACACCATTGTCACCTGATGTTCCACATCGACAATTACCTTATAAGTTCCGGCTTCGGGAAAATATTCGGGATATTCATAGTCCTCGTTATCCGAAATAAGCTCAGCAAACTCCATCTGCGTTGTCGGCGCAAGCTCGGCAAAATTTTCCGGGTCGGGAATCACGATTCTTGGCAGCTCTACTAAGTCGTTTAAAGTAACCAAAAGCGCATCCTCGTGAATCCAACATTCCTTTCCTTGCGCATCTATTTGATAATAACTTCCCATTCTGTCAAGAACATCCGCAGTCTGTGCATTTTCCAGAGTCCCTACCGCCTCATACGAACTTGCGGG
>CAYJIQ010000033.1:9635-11414 GCA_964370275.1 uncultured Christensenellaceae bacterium | reverse complement strand
ATGGGGCTTATCGGAGAAATTGCCGAGGCTTCAAAAGATCAGGCAGAAGGAATTACTCGCATAAACCAAGGTATTTCTCAAATTTCAGTCGTTGTCCAAAACAACTCGGCTACCAGCCAAGAAAGTGCGGCAGCAAGCGAAGAACTTTCTGCTCAAGCTGAAACATTGAACTCACTTATAAGCGAGTACAAATTACCTAAAGAACTTCTTTAAAAACTAACATAAACCCTCGACAAAATGCTCGGGGCTTGAAACGTTGGTAAAGCCTATAGACGCAAAAATCCCTCTAAAGAGGGATTTTTTTAGTTACTGATTTATAACAGACATCGAAATTACTACATCTTTTCGAGAAGTTCAGGAGTGTTTAGCTTCATTCCTGCGTCTCGGCAGTTTTGCTCCGTATATCTCTGTCCTCCGCTTGCAACCTCATTTGACTTGTAAAGCATAAACGGCGCAGGTTCGTCTCCGTGCGCTCCGGTATCGGAAAAAGTATAGTGATCTGAAGCAACTATAAGGCTGAAGTCGCCCTTTATTTCCTCCACCAACTGCCCGATCATAGCATCAATCTTTTCGACTGCTTTGACCTTTTTCTCGCTTTCAAGCTCGTGAGAAAGGTCGTCACACTCTTGAATATGAAAATACACATCTTCGGTTCCGCCGTTTAGTGCATCAAGCGCAGCAAGACGTTTTAACTCCAAAAAGTCTTCAAAAGGAAGCGAGTCATCTAAAGACTTAATGTCTATTTCCGCAATCCTCGAGATTCCCTTCAGCAAAATCGTCTCCGCAAGCACAAGTCTTCCTTCTGTTCGTCCGCTGATTTTGGGCGCAATAGATGCTCCCCAAAGCCAGATACCGTGAATCTGAGAACCATTTCCCTTAAGCAGTTCGTATGCCTGCTTTTGCATCTCAAAGAAGTTATTCTCCCTGCCCTCGTATTTAATAAAATTCGCAATCGGCTGTCCTATTATATCATGAGCGGGCGCAAACTCAAGCGGATACAAAGCTGCGCCATTCTCAACTTCAAGTATATTCCTAAACGAACCCGCATAGTGCAGTTTATAAGGAGCTTTAAACAGCTTGTCCTGCAACATCGCATTCAACGGCTGTGCTGTTTCACTTTGCACTTCATAGGCACTATAGCTCTTTATTCTGCTCGTCTCGTATGTATCTCCTTCAAGCGTAACAAAATTTGCTCGCACATACAGACTTTTTTCGTTGGTTTGCATCCCCGATCCTGCCGCCTCAACAACAGCTCTTCCCTGATATTGAGCAGGGTCAAAGCCTAGAAGCGAGAGATTTGCAACGGCACTTCCCACTTCCATTCCTTCCGGGATGTTTCTCACACACCCGAGGAGCGACTTCTTAGCAAGCGCATCAAGCACCGGCGTTTTTGCTGCTTCAAGCGGCGTTGCCCCGAGCGAACTTATCACTCTATCCGCAACACCGTCAAGCACCAATGTTATTTTCTTATTCATCTATCCTCCAATCTTACTTTATGAAAGTATCCAAAGTGTCAGAGCACAAAACAGGAGCGTAATCCCGCTGTACATAAACACAATTTTCTTTTCCTTCATTCCACCAAGCTCAAAATGGTGGTGTAGCGGTGCCATTCTAAACACTCGCTTTTTAGTCTTTTTGTATACCAGAACCTGTATTATGCAGGAGAGCCCCGAAAGCACAAACATAATTCCTGTGAAAATTACAAAAAACTCCAACCTCGAAATAATCGCCATCATGCTCAGTGCGCCACCGAGGAAAAATGAACCCGTATCCCCCATG
>CAYJIQ010000033.1:0-9625 GCA_964370275.1 uncultured Christensenellaceae bacterium | reverse complement strand
ACGGCGTAAACAGCGCCTGCCGTAGCCATAGATGTGAAGATGATTGTATATGTTGCACCGTTTAACAACGTAACACTTGCTGCGAGTCCGTCAAGTCCATCTGTGAGGTTAACACAGTTTGTAACAGCTATCATTACAAACATTACAAAGGGGATATAGAAAATTCCCAGGTCTACGTATACATTAACAAAAGGAATAAAAACCTGCGAACCGATTGCAGGGTTCATATAGCAATACACGGCAATAAGCCCCGAAAATACTACAAGCAGCCCTATTTTTTGCCACGGCCTCAGTCCCTCTGAGCGCTTTTTTAGCACAATAATCAAGTCGTCGATAAGCCCGATAAGCCCAAATGCACAAGCTCCGCACACCGCCAAAATACCATATTCTACAGACTGACCGCCAAATATTAGCGTCGTTATGGCAACGGCAATCATCATCATAATTCCGCCCATAGTCGGAGTTCCCGCTTTTTTAAGATGCGACTGCGGACCGTCCTCTCTTATCCTCTGCCCTGCCTTTAGTCGTCTTAGCAGCGGTATGATTAAAAATCCACTTACTATTGTTATTGCCACCGACACAAGCAGTGTGTATAATACCTCTGTGTTCATATAACTCCCCTTCTCCCTATACCGTACCCTACCAATATTATAAGGCTAAATGGCATTAAAATCAAGCCCGATACTTTCTAGATTACTATTTGACAGCGTCATTTAGTACACAATACTTTCCCTTTATACTAAAACACTTGCCGCACGTAATACATTTCGGTTTTTTTTGGGGGTTTTCTTTCCATTCATTGGGCAAAGCCGGCTCTGCGATAAGCGGTCTGCTAATAGAAAAGAAATCAACATTATGATTGCTGTTAAGCCTGTCAATAACCTCAAAATTCAAGTTCCCTCCCACAAGGATAATAGGAACATCCACTTCTGATTTCACTTTAACGGCAAAATCCTTAAAATAAGAAACACCTTCTGGGTTTTTTACCCTTCTTCCTGTCTCAAGGTTTCCCTTTTTCACCGACAATGCGGAAGAATTCCCTCCCGAAACTTCTATGGCGTCTATTCCCGCATCTTCGAGCATCCTACATACTTTTACGCTATCCTGCTCGGTTAGTCCGTTCGGAGTAAAATCCTGTGAGTTGATCTTTATCATAACCGGAATGCTTACAGCAGCTTTAACCTTTCTTACCGTTTCCAGCGTTATCCTTGCCCTGTTTTCAATACTTCCGCCATATTTGTCCGTCCTGACATTGTATTCGGGCGATAAAAATTGGCTGTACAAATATCCATGTGCACAGTGAATTTGAACACCGTCAAAATTAGCTTGCTCCGCCCTTATCGCGCTTTTTACAAAGCAATCCTGTAGATATTCTATATCCTGCTCGCACATCTGTGTGGGCGTTATCTTTGTCGCTTCGTTTTGTATTGCAGAGGGGCCAAAAATTTTTGGTGAAGGCGGTTTTAGCCCCGACATAGAACCTCCGTATGCCAGCTGCATAACAATTTTGCTATCATTTTCATGCACAATATCCGTCAATTTTTTGTATTCTTCGATAAAATCATCGCTGTATATCCCCATCATTCCCGGATTTGGCTTTTCTTCTGGGGTGACATAGGCATATCCTGTAATGATAAGCCCGACGCCTCCTTTTGCCAACTCCTCGTATATATAATAAAGCTCTCCGGTCATATGCCCGTCATCCGTTGCCAAGCCTTCCCATGTGGCCGAACGTACAAGTCTGTTTTTTAACTGTAAGTCTCCGATATTAGCTTTTTCATAAATCATAATTTATCCTCCCTATACAAAAATTCCACACCGCTTAAAGGTGTGGAATTTACTTTTTAATGTTGATATATATCTGCTATTTATGCAGGATATACGCTAACCTTTTTCTTGTCTCTTCCGAGTCTCTCAAAGCGAACTGTTCCGCCAACGAGTGCAAAAAGGGTATCGTCATTGCCCTTGCCCACGTTTGTTCCCGGGTGAATTTTTGTGCCTCTTTGACGCACGAGGATATTGCCCGCAAGCACTTCCTGACCGTCTGCACGTTTCACACCAAGGCGTTTACTTTCGCTATCTCTTCCGTTTCTGGAACTACCGACGCCTTTCTTATGTGCCATGTATATACACCTCTCTTTATAATTTAGTAGATTAACCGATAGTATCTATCAGTACACGTGTGAAGGGTTGTCTGTGACCCTGCTTTTTGTGGTAATCTTTTTTTGGCTTGTACTTGTAAACGATAACTTTTTTCTCTTTATCCTGTTTAAGCACTGTGCCCGATACCTTCACGCCTTCAACAACAGGTGTTCCCACCTTAACATTGCCATCTTCAACGACCATAAGAGCTTCAAACTCAACCTTGCCCTTTACTTCTACATCGAGCTTTTCGATGTCGATAAACTTTCCGGGTTCAGCCTTATACTGTTTTCCACCGGTCTTAATAATTGCGTACATATCCGTCCTCCTGTTCATAGTCTCGCCACGCTGAGGTTTTCGACTCACGAAATTTACACCTCGGGTGAGCGGCTCACCAAGAAATTTTACCACAACAGTCGCCCACTGTCAACTTTATTTTAGGTAAAAACATAAAAAATGCAAATTTATCTTGAACATCTTCAGTTATTATGGTAATATACAAGTCGTGGCAGTAGCCACAATAAAGTTATTTGAGGTATTTTAAGATGTCGGGACACTCGAAATGGGCGACAATAAAGCATAAAAAAGAAAAAACAGACGGACAAAGAGGAAAGAGTTTCACAAAAATAGGGCGTGAGTTGGCAGTGGCCGTAAAACTCGGCGGACCCGACCCGTCTCAAAATTCACGTCTTAGAGATGTTATCGCAAAGGCAAAAGCAGCAAACATGCCCAACGACACTATCACGCGTTCGATAAAAAAGGCATCCGGCGAGCTTGGATCTATAAACTACGAAGAAATTCAATACGAAGGATACGGCGCAGGTGGAGTCGCCATTATCATAAAAGCACTAAGTGACAATAAAAACAGAACTGCGGCTGATGTGCGCCATGCACTTTCAAAACACGGCGGATCTATGGGTGCAACCGGTTGTGTCGGTTGGATGTTTGAAAAAAAGGGCGTTATAGTAATGGATGCTGAAGGAACTGATGAAGATACAGTCATGATGACAGCGCTTGACGCAGGGGCGGATGATTTTGTCTCTGAGGAAGGCATGCTTGAAATTTCAACTTCTCCCGAAGAATTTTCAGCCGTTTGCGACACGCTTACTCAAGCTGGATATGAGTTTATCTCGGCAGAAGTATCAATGATTCCGGCTAACACAGCAAAGATTACGCAAGAACACATTGTTCCTCTTCAGAAAATGCTCGACATGCTGGAGGACAACGATGACGTCCAAGACGTATACCATAACGCAGAATTTGAGAATTAATTTTCTCACTTCTACAATAAAGTCGATATCCTAAACTCCACAATTTTTTTGTGGAGTTTATTTATAAAAAACGCTAATTGCGTTTGCAATTATTCATATACTTATTACTATGTCCCACTTTTTTTCAGGGACGGGCAAGGCACCCCAAATCAGGAGGAATCATGACATCTATTTTACAAAAGTGCAGTGAATACACTGCCGCCAAAACAGCAGTGGATCTTGGCATTTATCCTTACTTCCATGAACTTGAATCAAGACCGGATACCGAGGTCATCATGGACGGAAAGCGCAGAATTATGCTCGGTTCAAACAACTATCTCTCTTTGACCATTCATCCCGAGGTAATCGAAGCATCTGTAAATGCAACTCAAAAATACGGCACAGGCTGCTCGGGCTCTAGGTTCTTAAACGGAACACTTGACCTTCACAATGAACTTGAAAGAGAACTTGCAGACTATCTCGGCTTTGAATCTGCACTTACTTTTTCGACAGGCTTTCAATCAAACCTCGGCATCATCACAGCTATTGTTGACCGCAAAGACTACATCATTTCAGACGTAGAAAACCACGCATCTATATACGACGCTTGCGCGCTTACAAAAGCAAAATTTTTACGATACAGACACAGCGACATGCAACATCTTGAAAAGAAATTGAAACAGGCTCCGTTTGAAGCAAACAAACTTCTCGTTACCGACGGCGTATTCTCGATGAGCGGAGATATCTGCAACCTGCCCGAAATAGTAAGACTGTGCAAACAATATAACTGTGCTGTAATGGTAGACGATGCACACGGTTTCGGCGTTCTGGGCGAAGGCGGAAGAGGCACCGCGCATCACTTCGGACTTGAAAATGAAGTTGACATTATTATGGGTACTTTTTCAAAATCGCTTGCCAGCCTTGGCGGTTACGTTGTCGCAAATGAGGACGTTGTACACTATATTAAGCACAATTCAAGACCCTTTATATTCTCTGCTTCAATTCCACCTTCGGCTTGTGCAGCTTCAATTGCTGCGCTTAAAGTTATCAGAAGAGAACCCGAACGGGTAACAAAATTAAACCGTTTGTCACCTACGACACTGCTTCGACGCTAATAATCAACAAATACTTATTTGAAGCGGGTGTGTATGTTAATCCCGTCCTCCCACCGGCCGCCCCCGCAAACGAGTGTATGCTCCGCTGCTCGCTTATGGCAGACCACACCTACGAGCTCATAGACGAAGCTTGTGACATAATCAAGGCTATGATAGACAAGGTTGCCGAGGACAAAGCAGCAGGAAAATTCGACGATATTATACTATAAAGGTGTTTATGGATACGACGATTAGATACGCAAATATGCAAGATTTAAAGCAGATAATCAATCTCTGGGATGTGTGTTTTGAAGACCCGATTTCTTGGAGAGACTGGTATTTCAGCAACAGGTTTGTTCCTGAAAATACCCTTGTTTTAGAGCTCAATTCTCGCATTGTAAGCGCTATGCAAATTCGATACTATCCGTATAACATCTCACAAAGCACAGTTGTTGCCCCAAATCTTCTTGGAGTTTGTACACTTCCGGAATTTCGAGGATGCGGATTCATGGGGCAACTTCTTAATAAACTGACACTGGATTTATATGCTAGCGGCGTTCCCTTTCTCGTAAACACTCCAACAAATGCCGCTATTTATTCAAAACATTCACACGCTCAAATCCTAAGGAAGAAAATCTGCTCTGCAACCGGCGGAAAATCAGAAATGACAAACTTCGGAGACCTTCACTATATTTACTCTGTTTTTTCAAGTAAATATTCTTTTATGGTTCAAAGAGATACGGGATTCATGCAATCCAGAATAGACGACATAAAAAGCGACGGCGGAATCATCTGCTCAAACGACGGCGCGTATGCAATGTATCATTTAACCGATGACGTATGTAATGTGGACGAGCTTTGCTTTACCGAAATTGAGCATGTTCAAAAGCTATTTGAGTGTATTCCCGCAAAAACCATAAATTTTGAACTACCCTCAGACATATGCTGCCCCGAATACGCATTATTTAAAGAATTTGCTCCCGTTCTTGCAAGAATAGTTCACCTTGAAAATTTTATTAAACTGCTCCCCAATCCCCTATCAACAGACATCGTGATTAAAGACAGACTTATCGCACAAAACAACACCTCTGTTAGTTGCATGTCTTCACAAACAAACCGAGAAATTGAGCTCGATATCGGTGAACTTGCAATGTATGTTTTTGCAAGTTTATCCTCATTTAACGCTGACCCATACTGACATCGGTATAATATATTATAATAATATTGAAGGAATCACTATTTACTATTGCATTTTTTTTGATTTATAGTATAATTAATGAGGAAAATTTTAATTACTGCCCATGATTGAGCTTTTGAGCTTCTTCATCGGCAAAAAAAGGAGAAAAAAATGAAAAAAACAAGATTTATCGCTCTACTTGCATGTGTCGTTATGATTGCAAGTGTATTCGCAGGATGTGCTGCACCCGCAGAATCCGCATCACCGTCACCGTCTGAAGCTCCCGCAAGTGAAGCTCCCGCAAGTGAAGCTCCGGCAAGCGAGGCTCCCACAAGCGAGGCTCCCACAAGCGAAGAACCTACTGAAGAACCTACCGAAGATCCCTCTTCGATGGGCGAGCTTCCGGCAATGGATGGAGCTGAAGTAACAAGAATTAAAGAAGCAGGCAAGCTTATAATGCTTACAAACGCAGCTTTCCCTCCGTTTGAGTATCTCGGAGACGACAATGAAGTAGCAGGCGTAGACGTAGATATCGCACAGGCAATCGCAGATTTCCTCGAAGTTGAGCTCGAAGTTGTTCACATGGACTTTGACGGCATCATCGCCGCTCTTAACTCCGGCAAAGGCGACATCGGTGCAGCAGGCATGACAGTTACAGAAGAAAGACTTGAAGCAGTAGACTTCTCAATCGATTACGTTACTTCTTCACAGTACATCATAGTTCCCGAAGGAAACACCGAAATCGCAACGGTTGAAGACCTTGCAGGAAAGACAATCGGCGTTCAGAGAGGAACAACAGGCGACCTCTTCTCCTCCGGAGAATACGGAGTTGAAGTTAATGCCGGAAGTGTTGAAAGATTTGACAACGTTATCGATGCAGGCGCAGCTCTTGCAAGCGGCAAAATCGACTGTGTTGTTGCAGATGAGCTTCCTGCAAAATCAGTTGTTGCTGCAAACGAAGACGCACTTGACCTTGTAGATAACAAGCTTACAGACGAACAGTTTGCTATCGCTATGGTAAAGGAATCAGACCTCGTCCCTGTTGTTAACTATGTTATCAACATGCTCATGTCTGAAGGTGAAATCGGCGAATTCATGCTTGCTCACTCTGAAAGCTAATTAAAAGAAACACTAACACCAATTTGTCCCGAACCGAATATTCGGTTCGGGATATATAATATTCAAAATAATCAAGGAGAATCGCCGTGTTTGAAGAAATACTCGACGCCTTAAACAAAACGCTTATAGCCAACGACAGATGGGTGCTTTACCTCGAAGGTCTCGGACGCACACTGCTTATCGCTCTTGGAGCAATGATTATCGGACTTGCCCTTGGAACTATTGTTGCAATAATCAAGGTCAACTATACGATAAACAAGAAAAAAGGCCCCATCTTGAAAATCAGCAACGCATTATGTAACATATACCTAACTATCATTAGAGGAACTCCCGTTGTTGTTCAGCTTATGATTTTTGTCTTTGCTATATTTTCAAACTTGCCCATAGAGCAGACAATATACATCGCCGTTATTGCATTTGGTATTAACTCCGGGGCATACGTAGGCGAGATTATAAGATCGGGTATAATGGCTGTAAACAAGGGTCAATTTGAAGCAGGGCGCTCCCTTGGGCTTTCAAACGGAACTACCATGAAGACAATCATCCTCCCGCAGGCGATTAAAAATATTCTCCCCGCAATGGGAAATGAACTCATAGTATTATTTAAAGAAACTGCTATAGTAAGTTTGGTTGCAATTCAAGACGTGACAGCAGTTGCTCGTCTGATTTCGAGCAGAACTTACGACCAATTTACACCACTATTGGTGTCTGCTGCACTATATCTGATTGTCGTTGTTCTTATGACATTTGGACTCAGAAGGTTTGAAAGGAGGCTTGCAAAAAGTGATAGTCGTTAAAGATTTAGAAAAACATTTCGGAGATGTTAAAGCGCTAAACGGGATTAGCGAGACTATAAACAAGGGGGACAATGTAGTTATTGTCGGCCCTTCTGGCTGCGGAAAGAGCACATTTTTGCGCTGTCTAAACCTCCTTGAAGAGCCTACCGGCGGTGAGATTTGGTTCGAAGGCACGATGTTAAACGACGGCAAATGTGATGTAAACAAGCTCAGACAAAAAATGGGAATGGTGTTTCAACAATTTAACCTTTTTCCCCACAAGACCATTAGAGAAAACATTACGCTTGCACCGATTTTACTCAATCTCATGGGCAAGGAACAGGCAAACGATAATGCTACGGCATTGCTCAAGCGAGTCGGTTTGCCCGACAAGGCGGACAACTACCCCTCGCAACTTTCGGGAGGACAACAACAGCGAATTGCAATAGTGCGTGCACTCGCCATGAACCCCGACGTTATGCTTTTTGACGAGCCTACCTCAGCTCTTGATCCCGAAATGGTCGGAGAGGTGTTGGAGGTAATGAAAGAGCTCGCAACCGAGCATATGACGATGGTAGTTGTTACACACGAAATGGGATTTGCAAGAGAATTTGCAAGCAGATGCCTTTTCATGCACGAGGGCATCGTCCTAGAAGAAGCTCCACCTTCTGAGTTTTTTGGTAATCCAAAACACGAAAGACTCCAAACATTTCTTTCAAAGGTGCTGTAATTCGTTAAAGAATTTCTTCAACCCCTATGCGTTATCATCTGAATTAACGCATAGGGGTTTTTTATCCTCTATTTTCAAAACGCTCTGTTTATAACCTCATCTGCATTGTACCTTCTCTACGCAAAAAAGTTGCGACCGGAAAATCCGTGTCGCAACTTTTTTGATTTTGTGATTAATCGTCCAGCTGGAACTCTGAGAGCAGCTCTTGAAGGATATTTGACTGTCCCGAAAGCTCCTGACTCGTCGCCGCACTCTCCTGCGCTGTTGCAGAGTTTGTCTGAATAACCGCTGAAATCTGCTCGATTCCCGCATTAATCTGGTTAGCACCGTCCGCCTGTGCAGCAGATGCAACCGCTATCGAGTCAACAATAGTTCCAAGCTCTGTCGCATTTACTATCGCAGTGTTAATTGAGTCAGACGTGCTGCTAACAATAGCATTACCTATTTCAACCGCTGCCACCGTTTCTTCGATTAGCACCGCTGTATTCTTAGCGGATTCTGCAGATTTGGAAGCAAGCGTACGAACTTCATCAGCAACAACTGCAAAGCCTTTTCCTGCCACTCCTGCTCTTGCTGCTTCTACTGCAGCATTTAGTGCTAGGATATTTGTCTGGAAAGCGATGTCGTCAATTGCTTTAATGATTTTGCTGATTTCCATCGACTTCTCACTGATTTTTTCCATAGCCTCAACCATCTCGTGCATCTGTTCATTGCTTTGCATTAACGCCTCTTGTGACTTCGCATTTGCCTGCATCGCAGTTTGTGAATCCTGTGCCGTCTCGCTGATTTTAATAACAATCTCTTCAACTGTTCTTGAAAGACTGTCTATCGAAGAAGCCTGTTCAATTGAACCCTGAGCTAGCGACTGAGCACCGCTTGCAACTTGGTCATTACCTGAATTAACCTGATAAGAAACATCTGTAATTCTGTGCATCGTCGAGGATAGTTTTTCGATTATTGTATCCAAAGACTCACTTAGCGAAGCGAAATCGCCTACGTAGTATTCCTTTGCCTTACTCTTTACTGTAAAGTTTCCTGCGGCAAGTTCGCCCAGTGTATAGTTTAGATCTTCGATCATAATCGATACTGAGTTTATAATCGAACCTGTTGCCTCTGCCAGCACTCCCGTTTCGTCCTTAGTGCGAATATCGGGCAACGGTGCTTTGAGGTCTCCTTGTGAAACATCTCCAAGCCTTTGAGCGCAAGCTTTAATCGGATTTGCAATTTTGTTTGCAACCATAATAACTATAAATGCAGCGACAGCGATAATTATAACGCTTAAAATAATTGTTGTTATTATCGAGCTATTCATCTGGGCGAGGAAGTTTGACTGATTT
>CAYJIQ010000032.1:11193-11467 GCA_964370275.1 uncultured Christensenellaceae bacterium | reverse complement strand
AGTAGGTTCGTTAACTATACGTAAAACCTCAAGACCTGCTATTTTTCCGCAATCTTTTGTAGCCTGGCGCTGTGCATCAGAGAAGTAAGCGGGAACTGTGATAACAGCCTGCGTTACAGGTTCTCCGAGATATGCTTCTGCATCAGATTTAAGTTTTTGAAGTACCATAGCTGAAATCTCCTGGGGAGTATAGCCTTTTCCATCAATGTTTACTTTTCTGTCTGTTCCCATGTCTCTTTTTATTGAAGAGATTGTTTTGTCGTGGTTTGCAACA
>CAYJIQ010000032.1:5140-11183 GCA_964370275.1 uncultured Christensenellaceae bacterium | reverse complement strand
CTGGCGCTTTGCAACTCCTCCGACAAGTCTTTCGCCGTCTTTAGCAAATCCTACAACAGAAGGTGTAGTTCTTGCGCCTTCTTGGTTTGGAATAACGGTAGGTTCTCCACCTTCCATAATTGCAACACATGAATTTGTAGTTCCTAAGTCAATACCAATAACTTTACCCATAATTAAAGCCTCCTAATATTTTAAATAATTTTATTTTTCCGGTAGGTTACCCTACTATTTTTACTATGCTGTGGCGAATTACCCTGTCGCCCATTTTGTAGCCTTTCATGAGAACCTCTTTAATTTGACCGTCTTCGTCGCCTTCTTCAGCAGGAACAGTTGCGATCGCGTTGTGCAAATTCGGATCAAAAACAGTAGCGGGTATCTCTTCAATTCCAAGTTTCTCAAAGATATCTGTGAGCTGGCGTAACACCATCTCTATTCCTTGTTTAAGTGGCGAATCTTCCTCTGCCGATGCAATTGCGCGTTCTAAGTTGTCACACACGGGGAGCATCTGTTCTGCTGCGTCGGCTCTGCCCTCAGAAAGTGCCTTTGAAACTGCCATCTGATTTCTTTTTCTGAAATTTTCAAAGTCAGCTCGTTCACGCTGTAGCGCCGCTAAGTATTCGTCTCTTTGTGTCTCTGCAAGCTCAAGTGTCTTTTTATCAACTTTTCTCTTGCTCTTTTTATCTTCCTTCTTCGGCGCGGATTTCACCTCTTCAAATTCCGCATCTTTCACTTCGTTTGAATCCGTACTCACCTCATTTTCGGTGTTTTTTTTGTTTTCCATGTTTTCGTTTGCCATTTATTTACTCCTCAATTAAATATGATAGTATTTCATTCATGCTCAAGCTCACCTGTGACAGTACGCTTATTACGTGCCTATAATCCATCCTTGTCGGTCCGATTACGCCGAGGGTTCCCATATTTCTATCGCCAATACTGTAAGTTGCAGTGACGACACTCATGTCCCTAAGTTCATCAATTCCGTTTTCACTCCCTATCTTTATGGTAAATTCCATGTCCCTTGAGCCTATTAACAGCTCATATAGCGCATCCTTTGTTTCGAGCAACTTGAGTATATTTTGCGCTCTTTCTATATCTCTACACTCAGGCTGGCTTAGCAGATTTCCGGTTCCACCGAGCACCACATTTTTAGAGGGTGTAGACGTAATATTTTGGTTAACCACTTCAAGCAATTTATAAAAAAACTCTCTGTGCTTATTAATTTCTGTGCCAACTGAATGTCTGATACGGCTCATAGCTTCAAGTGGAGTTAAATCTTGAGCACACGCTGTCATTAGATTTGAGAGCATCTCGAGGTATTCGCTGTCAATATTTTCAGGGATTTTTGTCGGAATATCCTTTACCATTCCGTTGCTTAAAACAAAAACCACTATCGCAAGCGAGTCTGAAACTCTTACTATCTGAATTCGCTTTATATCAACTCTTGCAATTTCAGGAGCAAGCACCACTGAAGTAAGGTTGGTTAGTGCAGAAAGCGCTTTTGCGGTTGACTCTATTACAGTATCAATCGCTCCAACCTGTCTGTCAAATATCTCTCCAATAAGATTTAGCTCAGAACCTGTAAGGTTGCTAACACTCATCAGTGTGTCTACATACAACCTGTAAGCCTTTTCAGATGGCCTTCTTCCCGCAGATGTATGCGGCTGTTCAAGATATCCGCTTTCTTCGAGGTCTGCCATCTCATTTCTTATTGTTGCAGACGAAAAGTTCATGTCTGAGCGTTTACTGATCGTTCGCGAACCTACAGGGACGCCCGTCAATATATAGTCATCGATGATGGCTTGCAATATCAATCGCTTTCTATCAGTTAAGTTCATAACGTGCCTCCCTTTCTTGTTAGCACTCGCTTTGCATGAGTGCTAATATCTTACTAATAGAATACCACTGCTATCTAAATTAGTCAAGTGCAAATTTTGTAACGATTTTATGAACTAAATTGCGAAGTAGGGGAGTCGTTATTAATTTGACATAATCCTACAAATTAGTTATAATTTCATTAATATATACTTGGAGGCAAGCAATGGCAGCTAAAAACCTAAACTTTAAATACGACTTATCTATTGCAATGATTGTCAAGAATGAGGAAAAATGCTTGAGAAGAACTCTTGAGTCGATGTTGCCTCTAAGAGATGAACTGAAGTGTCAGCTTATAATTACTGACACCGGTTCGACGGACTCAACTATAAAGATAGCCGAGGAATTTGCAGACACCCTTATAAACTTTGAGTGGATTGACGACTTCGCCGCTGCGAGAAATACCGGAGTCAAGGCTGCCGAAGGCAGGTGGTTTATGTATGTTGACGCCGATGAATATTTTGATGAAACTATTATTGAAATAGCAAAGTTTATAAAATCACCTGCCTCAAAAAAGTCCACTTATGCGAGCCTTATTAACAGAAGCTACACAGAGTCACAAATGATTTTGTATTCCGACTCACACCTTCCCAGGCTTATAAATTTTTCTGACGGCAAAGAGTATTTTAAAGGAAAGGTACACGAAGTTATCTACATAACGCCTTGCATAAACAACCCTGCGCTTGAAACGATTATGCATCATACCGGCTACATGGACGACTTAAACAAAAAGAAACACGATAGAAACGGTCCTCTAATCGAAAAACACTTAGAAGAAAATCCGGACGACATACGTTTTTATCTTTTACTTTCTGAAAATAAGTCAAACCCCGCTGATGCGCTAGAGGTCTGCCAACGAGCACTAAATAGGGCAAAAGAGACAAATCAGATGAACGTGGTCTACATACAATTTCTCCATGTACTATTCGTAAAATCTTATCTCAAGCTAAAAAAGTTTGATGAAGTATACAAATATACGGATGAATATCTTGAAAATGAAAAGAGATTTCTCATTTCCAGACAGGAAATTCTTTACATGGCAGGAGTTGCGGCGCAACACCAAAAAGATCACGAAAAAACAAAAAAGTACTTCATGCTTTTCAACGAAAATTACGAAGCAATGAAGGTCAATTTTGATAATATTTACAGCATGTTTGGAGTCTATAACTACAACAAGGATTACTATTATGAGCTAAGCATGTTAATGTGTTCGCTCGCTTGTATTGAACTCGATGACCAAGAAAATGCAAAAGAGTTATATACCAAGACAAAAATATATAGACACGTAAATGCAAAAGGGGAACTTGAGCATTTTGAAAATTATGTTAAGACCGGCTTGAAGCAGAGCACTTTTGAAGTAACAATTGATGCATATAAGGAAATCTCAACTGACGAAAATCTCAGAACGCAGGCAATAAAGATAATAGAAAGAGTTTTTAACACCGCTCTTACGCCCGAGCTTAGAAGGCTCACATATGCAAAGTTTGAAGGGGATTTGTATGACGGTTATACCGCGCTTAATTGGCTCAGACACTGTTCGCTTAACTTAAATGAGTGTCCGAATGTAATAAAAAATATCAAAGCAGACTCTCTATTATATAAGGAAGACGCATTCGTTGATGCATTTTATGCATCCTTTTTGATAGACGAAGATGTCTTCGGATTTGTCGAAAATTTAAAGATGAAAAAGCTTTATGAGTATGTTGTCGCTGTATTTAAAAAATTCCCCGACTGTTCGAGCGTCGCATATGAAAAGTTGCTTGGATACACCTCGCACGAAACAGGAAGTGCCAAGTTTGACTGCTTTAATTCATACGTAGCATATGTATATTTAATTCATGCGGGTCAGGATAAATCTATGGAGCCGACTCATGTCCAAAGAGTCAAAATCATGTTTGAGTATTTTGTGCGAAATACATATGAGTACATTAAAAAGATGTACATAATTGAGAATTTCAAATACAACAGCGAAATCATAAACGATCGTGATGTATTTTGTTATTATGCTTACGGCGCAATTGAAAAGAGAAACACAAATCCCATTGAATACATAAGAGGACTGAGAAACGCGTTAAAGCATAACAGTAGTCTGAGCAATTGTGTTAACATAATTCTTGATGACTTTAAAGCATATATGAACGGTACAGACAGTGCACGAACTGAATTTTTAATGCTCGGCGAACAAGTCAAGTCGCAAATCAAAACTTTCATTGCACAGGGTAATAAAGATAGCGCTCTTGCAGTAACCGATCAGTATTCAAAGGTAAATCCGATGGATTACGAAATTGCTGATTTATACGATGAAATCGACAAAATGATGTAATAGGACATTTATAAAGCACCCCCTACATAACTATACGTAAAACATGCCTTTTGCGAATAGTTATGTAGGGGGTGTTAAATTTCTACTCCACTCTCTTTAAGCCATCGTAAGCCATTTTTTTAGCGAATCAAATGTGTGTTCGCTGATAATATGTTCAATTTTGCACGCATCTTCAGCTGCAATTTCTTTATCCACCCCAATTTTTTCTAAAACCCTGCTGATAATGACATGCTTTTCATACATATCACTCGCAATTTCCATCCCTTTGTCTAGCAGCTCTATATTTCCCGCGTCATCAACTCCTACGTATCCGTTTTCTCTTAACTGTTTCATTGCAACACTAACGCTGGCCTTTGAAAAAGAAAGCTCATTGGCAATATCAATGGAACGCACGCTCCCCTTTTTCTTCTTTAACATTAGTATTGTCTCTAAATAATTCTCAGCAGATTCAAGTACTCTCATAATAATAATATTTCCTCTCATTGTCATTACATATATATTATAAAAAAAAACTTGACAAAATGCAACACATATTATAGAATAAAAAATAGTTAGATTTGTCTAACTTTGTTGCAAGGTTAGTTAACATAAATTAATCGGCAAAATAATGCTATGATTATAAAGGAGAAATGACCCCATGGAAACTCTTGCAAATGCAGTTGTTGGGCAAGCTTATGAAATAAAACAAGTACAGACAGATGATGAAGAATTAAAAGGCTTTCTTTTTACGTTAGGTTGTTTTGAAGGTCAGAGCGTCACTGTAGTATCTCATTTAGATAAAAATTTCGTAATTTCCGTTAAAGATGCTAGATATACCATCGATGATATGCTCGCAGATGTGATTATCATTTAGCTTAAACAAATTTATATAAGCAAAGATCCTTTTCAAGGGTTTTTTATTATGCCTAAAAATATTATAACATAAGGAGGAATTTTATATGCGCATAGCATTGACAGGAAACCCAAACAGCGGAAAAACCACATTATTCAATGCCATCACAGGTAAAATTGAAAAAGTAGGAAACTGGGCGGGAGTTACAGTTGCTAAAAAGGAAGGAAAAATAAAAAAGAATTTGTGTCCGGATTCACAGGAAATTGTGGCGGTTGACTTGCCGGGTGCTTATTCAATGTCAGCTTTCACCTCGGAGGAAAACATTACAAGTGATTTTGTTAAAAACGAGAGTCCTGAGGCGATAATTAACATTGTTGATGCAACAAGCCTCAGCCGTAGTTTGTTTTTTACAACTCAGTTGCTTGAACTTGGAATTCCTGTAGTCGTAGCTTTGAACAAAAGCGATATGCTAAAAAAGCATAAGATTTCAATTGATACAAACGAGCTTTCAAAGCAGCTCGGATGCCCGGTAATTAACACCGTTTCAACAAAAGCTCAAGGTCTTAAAGATCTCATGAGTGCGGCAGTAGCGGCAAAGGGAAAACAACAAACAGCTCCCTATTCACCCGGTAATTACAACCGTACAAATGCAGCAGAAGTCGAAGCAGCAGACAAAAAAAGATATGAGTTTGTAGAAGCTATTGTTAAAAAAGTAGAAAAGAGAGCTATTAGCAGCAGCGCAAAGACGAAGCAGGACGTTGCGGATAAAATCTTTGCAAACAAATGGCTGGGAATTCCGATTTTTGCAGCTATAATGTGGGGAGTATTTTATCTCTCACAAACATTAATCGGACCATTTATTGCAGATGCACTTGTCGGATGGCTTGAGGCATTCCAAGGATGGGTCGGAGAACTCCTTGTAGATGCTTCACCAATTGTTTCAGCTATACTCGTAGACGGTATTATAGGCGGTGTGGTAGCAGTTATCGGATTCTTGCCGCTTATCATGGTCATGT
>CAYJIQ010000032.1:0-5081 GCA_964370275.1 uncultured Christensenellaceae bacterium | reverse complement strand
ACATGGCTCGCGTTGCGGTTGTCATGGACAGATTCCTAAAGTACGTCGGATTAACAGGAAAATCGATCATACCAATGGTTATCGGTGTGGGTTGCGGAATCCCCGGCGTTATGGCTACAAGAACAATTAAGAACCAACGTCAAAGAAGAACTACAGCGATGCTTGCTCCATTTATGCCCTGCGGAGCTAAACTCCCCGTTATTGCACTTTTTGCAGGAGCATTCTTTGCAGACCAATCATGGGTTGGAACTTCAATGTACTTCCTGGGAATAGCGGTTATCATCATCGGAGCTCTCATAATACAGAGAATCACAGGCGAAAGAAAGGCTAAGTCCTTCTTCATTATGGAAATGCCGGAATATAAAGCGCCCAGCATCGGAAGAGCTACTATTTCAATGCTTTCAAGAGCTAAAGCGTTTATTATCAAAGCAACAACCATTATCCTAATTTGTAACGCTGCAGTTCAGATTATGCAGATGTTCGACTGGTCATTTATGATTGCTGAGGAAACAGGAAATGCAAGCATCCTTGAAACAATTGCATCTCCCTTCGCATTCCTCTTAATCCCACTTGGCTTTGGAGTATGGCAGTTTGCTGCTGCAGCTATCACCGGTTTTATCGCTAAAGAAAATGTCGTTGGTACAGTCGCTGTTGTGTTTGGAATAACAAACTTTATCGACACAGATGCGCTTGAAATTATCGGCGAATCCGGTGCACCCGAAGGAATTGCTGGAGCATTCCAGTCGGCACTTGGTCTTGAATCTACAGCACTCGCAATACTCCCTGTTATCGCACTCTCATATCTCGTATTCAACTTATTTACTCCTCCCTGCTTTGCCTGCATCGGTGCACAAAATGCCGAAATGGAAAGCAAAAAATGGCTCTGGGGCGGAATTGCATTCCAGTTTGGAATGGGATATGTACTGTCATTCCTAGTCTATCAAATCGGTTCACTTGTAGTGCTTGGCACAGTTGGCTCGGGCTTTATCCCTGGACTCATCGCTGTAGCTGCTATGATAATCATACTGATAGTCCTCATGAAAAGAGGTACATCCAGAGAAAGAGCAATGCTCGGAGCTGTAGCTGCGAAAGGATGATCATTTTATGACATTGACAGATATTATAGTTATTGCGGTGATTGCGCTTATATTGACGGCCGTAATAATCTACATAGTACGCCAAAAGAAAAAAGGCGTAAAGTGTATAGGCTGTCCATCAAGTGGTACGTGTAGTGATAAAAAAGATAAAAATGACAGTTGTAACTGTCATTAGAAAAATTCTTACAGGGCGATTTTTATCGCTCTGTTTTTTCGCAACATTGTCAACTTGACAATTTTATGGTTGACAACCACCTCCTAACAGAATATAATATTAAAAAAAGGAGGTACGCATGTCACACGAAAAGATATTTAACTTAGCATCTACAGGAGTTTTTGCAGCACTTTTGGCTGTTATAGCTCCCCTATCAATTCCCCTTCCGGGGCTTGTTCCCATTTCACTGGCAACATTTGTTATATATTTAACCTCTGCTATTCTCGGGTGGAAGCGCTCACTTGTTGGCGTTGGCGTCTATATCATGATTGGAATTGTCGGACTACCTGTGTTTTCAGGCTACAACGCCGGTTTTGGAGTAATCGTTGGTCCAACAGGCGGCTACGTTATAGGATATCTCTTTATTGCATTCGCCACAGGTTTTGTATCTGATAAGATGTCAGCAAAATTTTCGTTTATTGGAATGATTGTAGGGACTCTGATTACATATATAATTGGAACGCTTTGGTATTCATATGTAGTAGGACTTTCGTTTTTTATTGCTCTTTCAAGTGCGGTTTTACCTTTTGTTGTAGTTGATTGTATAAAAATTGCCGTCGCTACAGGAATATGTGTTCCTATCAAAAGAAGACTTAAAAAAAGTCGCATGGTATCATAATTCCATGCGACTCCTAAACAAACTTATATCTTAGTTAAGAGACGTTCTCCGCATTTGATTAGCCTTACCCAAAGAATAATACTAATCATCAGGAAAATCCCTCCTGCAATGAGACAATACATGATAAACCCAATCTGCGTTCCGAGGAAAACATATCCAAATGCTAGCGCAAAGACAATAAGCATTCCAAGCAGAACAGAAAGAGTAGTGGAGACTCCTCTCTTTACTACTTCATCAGCACTTCTCCAGTCTAAATTCACAACCCTTAAATTGAGGTTCATCCCAAACAGCGGGAAGAAAAGTGCTATGCTGAGCGTAGCAAAAGTTCCTATGATTATCTCGAGTGTTTGTGCTTCAAATACGATTCCGGTTATTATATTGAATACAAAAATGAGCGGAATCGTCAATATTAGGTTAAAACCGACCTTTGCCTTAAAAATATCACTGGATTTGATGGGCAGAACCTTTAGATGCCACAGTGTTTTTCCTTCTATTGAGATAGAAAACGGTGTTGTAAGCGTTGTTGACGCAACAAACAATCCTACCCCGCAAAAAAGGTAAAAGACCATAGAGATCAAATCAGAGCTCAGCATCATATTAGCAAAAAGCGACTTTCCTGCAATCATCAAAAATCCAAATGCAATTACATATAGTACAACACCAAAACCGCTGTTAAGCACAATTATGCTGTTAGCGAAAAATCGCTTTCTCTCGTTTAACATAAGCATTTTTATAACGCTCGACTTTTGTAAATTTGAAACCTTATAGTTTGAAGTTGATGTTGCATTTTTGTTAATTGAATTAATTTTCTTAAAGCTGCGAGCAAACAGCAATATAAAAAGAGCAAAGGGCAGAAGAGAGATTGCAATAAATAAAACGTAGTATACGGGGTTGCTTATGCCCATTGCAAGCCACTGAGCAGTCGGATAATAGGCTGCTATTCCACTCAGCATGGAGGTTGAACCTCCCGAATATGCCGGGTTTATCAATATAAAACACGCCATCAATATGAGCATCATGAGCATGTTTGCGATGTTTTGAATTAAGTTTCCCTTCGTCTTTGACGTAAGCTTTGCGATTGCCATAGATATAGCGGCACCAATTGTGAGGGGCAACATCGGCATGAAAAACCAAGAAACCACACACGCAACATAAAACATCGCCGAAACTTCAGAATATGAAGCGTACACAAAGAAAATTGGTGCACTGATAATGATACTATACAGCATGTCACTCATGTACAGAGGGAAAATTTTTGCTGTTAACACCGCACTTTCCTTAATGGGCAATGACATAAGCATATCATAGTCCTTAAAACCAAACAGATATCCGGGAATTTTATACATACCCATGGATAAATTAATAACCGCAGGCAGGAATACAGCAAGAGATATCAGCGTTTCTAACGAATTTGTCACCTTGAGATATGGTGCCATCATGTCTGAAAATACATACATTTGAAAACCAAACACAAACGCCAATGCTAAGAAAGCAAGAATTAGCATTGCGTAAGATCTGTTGAGTGCCTTTTTGCTTCCTGCTCTAAGCATCGCTAGAACGTTTATTTTAATTAATGCTTTTAAGTTGCTCATTTTTCCACCAACTCCAAAAATAGATCTTCGAGCGATGAATTTCCGCAGACATCCTCGGTAGTTCCGCACGCAATAAGTTCACCATCTTTGATTATCGCTAAATTCGTGCAAATTTTTTGCGCAACTTCAAGAACGTGAGTCGAGAAAAATATTGCTCCTCCCCTATCGCAAAATTCCTTCATTATGTTTTTTAGTTCAAAAGCAGCCTTTGGGTCTAGCCCGACAAACGGTTCATCCATGATAATAATCTTTGGTTCGTGGATGAGCGCAGATATTATTGCAAGTTTTTGCTTCATTCCATGCGAATAAGACGCAATTGCATCTCCCAACTGAAATTCTATTTCAAAAAGCTGAGAGTATTTTTTTACAAGTTGTGTTCTTTTTTCCGAAGGTACATCAAAAATGTCAGCGATAAAATTAAGATATTCAATTCCCTTTAAATGCTCGTATAAATCGGGATTATCCGGAAGATATGCAAATGTCCTTTTGCATCCCATTGGATCGCTCTTAATGGATTTTGTGTCAACATAAACTTCACCCGCTTCAAAGTCGTGAAGTCCCGTGATACATTTAATTATCGTGGTCTTTCCCGCTCCGTTTGAGCCGATAAATCCGAATACTTGTCCGCTTAGAACTTCAAAAGAAACGTTTTTGACGGCTTTTTTTCCGCTTGGGTAGGTCTTACTAAGGTTGTTAATTGTAATCATGTTTCCCCCATATATTGAGTTGTAAAATATTGAAGGAGACCTTGCGGCCTCCATTTAAAATCGTTATTGTGGACGCTCTTTTCCGAGCATTACTACCGCAAGAACACCCGGTCCCGCGTGGCAACCGATAACCGGACCAATGTCTAGCATCATTATTTCCTTAAATCCGAAGTCTGTCATTTCGCTCTTTAGCTTCTGCGCCATTTCTTGGTTGCTACCGTGAAGAACAGCGCAATAATCAGTGCAAAAATCCTCGTGCAGCATATTGCTTTTAACCTCTTGCGCAAGGTATGAGACAACTTTTTTCCTGCCTTTAACCTTTTCGTATACAACAATGCTTCCATCTTTTACAATGGTCAGAACAGGTTTAAGATCTAAGATTGAGCCAAGTGTAGCCTGAACCGACGACAGCCTGCCCGTCTGTTTGAGATACTTCAAGCTGTCAACCGTAAAAAAGTGCCTCACATTTAGCTTATGCTCCTCTTGCCACTTTAATATTTCCTCAAAACTCTTGCCCTGCTTTTTTTGATCTACAGCGTGCATGACAAGCAGCCCCTGCCCCATAGCAATCGATTTTGTGTCCACAACCTCGATCCTCGCCTCGGGGAAATTTTTGAGAGCATTTTGTCTTGCAAGTAAAGAGTGGTCGTGGTGAGTCGATAGTTTTGACGAAAAGCACAGGTATAAAATATCTTTATTTTGCTTTAGTATAATCTCATAAAATTCCTGTATTTCCTGTGGTGATCTCGTCGCCGTAGTTGCCTCAACGCCCGCTCTTAATTTTTCATAAAATGCTTCAAAATCAGTGTCTTTACCGAGGTCAAAAAGCTTATCCTCGCCTTGCACGGTATA
>CAYJIQ010000031.1:8880-11901 GCA_964370275.1 uncultured Christensenellaceae bacterium | reverse complement strand
TATGCACCTTGTGTGAAGGGAACTGGTATTTGGATTGTGAAAGTTACAACGTAAATCAGTGCCATCAGAATCGCACAAGAAACCAATGGCTTTACATTGCTGTTGTTGTTGGTTGTCATGTTAGTTTCTTTCCTCCATTGCGTTTGAAATTGTGTTAACCACATCATATTTTTTAAACTCAACGGCCTGCTTTATCGTGACGGCTATCGATCGTGATTTTGAACTGCCGTGCGCTTTTAATACGCCCGCTCTGAGCCCCAACATCGGTGCCGCACCATATTCAGTGTAGTCGAGTTTATTTTTAAGTTTTTTGTACGCTCCTTTGGACATAGCCGCTCCGACTTTGCTCACAAAACTAGATGTAAGTTCGTCTTTTATCATGGAGAACATTGTTATGGCGACACCTTCCATGAATTTCATCAACATATTTCCGACAAAACCGTCCGCTACAATTACGTCAAAATCTCCTGAGACGATATAGCGTCCTTCGGCGTTTCCGACAAAGTTAATATTTGCCTCATTGAGGAGTTTATAGGCTTCTTTAGTCAAGGCGTTGCCCTTTTCTTCTTCGGCGCCATTGTTTGCCAAACCGACACGTGGGTTTTTTATTCCCAAAACTTTTTCCATATAGAGGCTGCCCATAATACCAAATTGCAAAAGATGTTCCGGTCTGCAGTCGGTGTTTGCTCCGCAGTCGATGAGCAAGACTCTGCCTGTCCTTGTGGGCAAAAGTGGTGCTAGCGCGGGTCGTTTTATCCCCTTGATACGCCTGACGACCAAAGTTCCGCCTGCAATTGCAGCACCGGTGCTTCCTGCGGTAACGAAAACATCCGCTTCTCCGCTCGATGCTAAATTAAGACCCACGACCATTGAAGACTGGGTTTTTGTTTTTATTGCGTTTACGGGAGGCTCTGCCATGTCTATTTCGTCCGGAGCGTGTAAAATTTCTATGCGTGCGTCCGTGCGTCCCGCCATGCATCTTTTCACTTCGTCTTCCTTGCCGACAAGTGTGATTTTTACATCGCCAATTTCCTCTAGTGCCTCAAAAACCCCGTCAACTATCGCCTGAGGTGCGTTATCTCCGCCCATTGCATCAACAGCTATTTTTACCATAATTGTGCCATTCCTCCGTTTTCTCTCTGATATTATACGCCATTTTAGTATTTTTTTCAAGCGAAAATTCCACTATATACAGGGAAATCAATTTTCAGGTCAAGGCCGTATGCTCCGCGCATACCCGCCTAGAGATTTGCCCCCCGGGAACCCTGCGAGATAAAACTGTCGTTTTGTCAAATAATTATCATATTTTCCGACCATGTTTTCTGCATTTTGTCCAATCACATCACTCGCCTTCAATAACTATGTGAAAAATCGATTTGCCTGCCACTATGTATAATTTGTAAGAATGTGCTGTATGGGCGTTTTGTATATTGGTTAAATTTAAAAACAAAAATGTGCGAACGGAGAGTTTCCGTCCACACATTTAGTATTTTGCTAACTTCTCCTAAACAAGCCGTTTTTGGATGGCTATATTTATGAGCTCTATTCTGCCGTGAGTGCTGCCATTGTGATATAGTTATACGGCTGGTTAAAGTGCGGCAGGAAGAAGATGTCCAGTAGTTTTAGGGTGTCTATTGTTACCTTTTCTTGAATAGCAAGCGAGAACATGTGGATTGCCATTGATATATCCTGACGAGAGGCTATCTGCGCGCCCAAGATTCTCCTTGTTGTTCTGTCATAGACTATGCGAATTTTAACCTTATAGTTGTTTTCTCTAATAAAGGCAGGTTTTTGCAGGTCTTCAAAGTCTGTATATTGTGCATCATATCCGGCACGCTTGCATGCCTCGAGGTTAAGCCCCGTGGAAACCATGTTGTAGCCAAAAATTGAAATTCCGTTTGAACCCTGAACGCCAACCGAAGCGATGTCCGTTCCGCAAATGTTATGACCCGCAACAACGCCGCTTCTTACCGCATTGGTTGCAAGTGCAATGTAGCTTGTATCTTCAACGGCATTGCTGTATACCGTGGCACAGTCTCCGATTGCATATACATCTTTCAGGCTTGTGCGCTGATGTCTATCGACCTTATATGCTCCGTTTTTAATGAGTTCAAGCTTGTCCGCTCCAAGGGCATTGTTGGGTTTAAAACCGATGGATAAGATAACCATGTCAGTCTCGTATTCGCCTTTATCTGTAACGATAGATTTGACTATGCCATCGCCTTTTATTTCCTTAACCATCTGGCCGTAGTGTGTCTGCACGCCGTTGTCTGCCAGTACTTTGTCCATCTCTTTGCTAAACCACGGATCATAGTAGTTTGCAAGGCAGGTGTCAAGTGATTCAAAAAGCAATGCGTTTTTGCCTCTGCGCTTTGCAGCTTCGACAATTTCCACTCCGATATAGCCGGCGCCGATTACGGCAACTGTGTTTATGTTTTTATCGTACATGCAAGCGTCTGCCTGTTGACCGTCCTGATAAAGCTTTACGCACTGGACATTTTTAAGCTCTCTACCGGGGATTTTGGGTTCAATGGGTAAAGAACCCGTTGCAAGTACTATTTTATCATAATTTTCTGTGAACTCTTTTCCGTCTTTATCTCTGGCATAGACGACTTTTTTGTCGTAGTCTATCTTATAAACATCTGTTTCCATGTGGATTGTTGCGCCCTTTGATGCTAATATTTCCTTTGAAGAATAAAACAACCCGTCGGGGCCGTCAATCTGTCTTCCAACCCAAAGTGCAGTTCCACAGCCAAGGTAGCTGATGTTAGAGTTGCGGTCAAAAATGACAAGTTCGGTGTCTTTGTAGTTGTCTAGAATCGTGTTTGCGCAGGCGGTTCCTGCGTGGTTTGCGCCGACTAAAATTATCTTGCTCATGATAAGACTCCTTATTAATTAAGATTAATTATTATTAAAACATAATTACTAATATTTGTAAATAGTTTTTTTAATTTTTTTAAAATATTTTACAGACATTATATGCAATTATAATAATATTATTAAGGAAAAATAAATTTGACT
>CAYJIQ010000031.1:2612-8870 GCA_964370275.1 uncultured Christensenellaceae bacterium | reverse complement strand
CCAATCTTTTTTTATGTTTATTGGCGGAGCAAAACAATTTGGAGGCACGTGTGATAGACGAAAGAATACTTGAAGCCATATTGCCAAAGGTCGAAAAGCCGGCGAGATATATAGGCGGAGAAATGAATACAGCATATAAAACCGGGGAGCATATTAGCTTCCTTTTTGCGTTTCCCGATGTATATGAGGTGGGAATGTCTCACCTTGGCACATCGATTTTGTACCAGCTCACAAATGAGAGGCAGGATACATTTGCGCAGCGTACCTATATGCCCGCTGCGGACATGCTTGAACTCATGAAAGAGCACAACTTGCCGCTGTTTTCGCTTGAGACAAAGACTCCGGCGGCTGAGTTTGATATTATCGGCTTTAACCTTTCCTATGAGATGTGTTATACGACGGTGCTGGCTATGCTTGAGCTGAGCGGACTTGAGATTAGAAGCAAAGACAGAGACTCCCTTCCTCTCGTTATGGCGGGCGGAACATGTGCGCTAAACCCTGAGCCTTTGGCGGATTTTATAGATTTGTTTGTCGTAGGCGAAGGCGAAGAGGCAAATATGGAGCTTCTTGACCTTTATAAAGAACACAAAGACAATTTTGATAAACAAGAGTTTTTAAAGTGTGCGGCACAGATTGAGGGGATCTACGTTCCTTCGTTATACGATGTCGAATATAACCAAGATGGGACGATAAAAAAAGTTGAGGGAGAGACAGTTAAAAAACGCTTCATCAAGAATATGGACACCGCATATTTCCCCAAAAAGGCGATTGTTCCTTTTATAAATATCGTTCATGACCGAGTGACAGCAGAGCTGTTTAGGGGTTGTACGAGAGGCTGTAGGTTTTGCCAGGCGGGCTATATTTACAGACCGCTTAGAGAAAAATGTCCGCAGACAATTAAAAAACAGGCAGAAAATCTGATAAAATCTACGGGATACGACGAGATTTCTTTGAGTTCACTCAGCTCTGGAGATTATTCACACATAAACTCTCTTGTGTGCGAGATGCTCGAAGATTATAAGGACAAAAGGGTAAGCGTCTCTCTTCCGTCCTTGCGCGTAGATTCCTTTAAGCACGAATATGCGAAGAGGATGCAGAGTGCGAGAAAGTCCAGTTACACTTTTGCACCCGAAGCGGGTACACAGCGGCTTAGAGACGTAATCAACAAAAACGTTACAGAAGAGGACATTTTAGGAGCAGCACAACATGCTTTTGAAAGCGGAGCTACAACCATAAAACTGTACTTTATGATTGGCCTTCCAACCGAGACATACGAAGATCTGGACGGTATAGTAGAGACGACGCGTGGTGTGGTGAAACAGTATTTTGCGATTCCAAAGGAGAGAAGAAGGGGTGGGCTTAAAATAACCGTGTCGGCTTCCTCGTTTGTACCAAAACCGTTTACACCATTTTGCTTTATGGCTCAGGACAGCATGGAGGAGCTTCAGGCAAAGCAGAGATACCTAAAAGAAGCATTTAAGTCGTTAAAACAAGCGAGATTTACATATCACGATTCAAAACTTTCCTATCTTGAAGCTGTGTTTTCAAGGGGGGATAGGAGGCTTGGCAAAGTTCTTGAAATTGCAAGGAAGAAAGGCGCGATGCTCGACTCATGGCAGGATTTTTTCAAGTATGACTACTGGTTAGAGGCGTTTGAAGAGGCGCACATAGACCCGGAATTTTACGCAAACAGGGTGCGAAAAACAGATGAAGTTTTGCCGTGGGATCACATAGACTGCCATGTTTCAAAGAAATATTTGATAGACGAGTGGGATAGAGCTTGCGAGGAAAAGACAACTCCCGATTGTAGAGAAAATTGCAATGGCTGTGGCATGGAAGGAGTGTGTTTTTCGTGAACGTACAGGAATTTTCAAGAGTGGGAATAAAATTTTCAAGAGAGGGAATGACGAATTTCGTATCGCACCTCGACATGCAAAGGATATTCGCTCGTGCGCTGAGAAGAACAGGGCTCGAGGTGAAATACTCCCAGGGATTTAACCCGCATATTGTAACAAGTTTTGCACAAGCACTCTCGGTCGGAATGTCTACAAAAGGGGACTATTTTGAGTTTTTTGCTAAAGACGTGCCAAGAGATATCGTAGGCTTGCTAAACGAGGAACTACCCAGGGAAATACGTGCGTTGGCAGGCGGAATAATACCGCAAAGTTGCTCAAAACTGATGGCTGCGGTGTGCATGGCGGAATACGTATTTTTTCCCACACAAAATGCCCCCGAGTATTTTGAATGTATAAAAAGAATTCTAGATAGTGAAAGTTATATTGCAACACGCAAAAAAGACGGAAAACAGATAGAAATTCGTCCTTTGATAATAAGTGCGACACTTACACCCGAGCTTGCCAGGATGAAGCTTTCGCTCATGCAAAATGCGACGCTCACACCAAATGTATTAAGAGACGTTATAGACGAAATTGCAGGAAAAAATATCCACGCAAACGTTATGCGTATGGAACTTTATTATGATAATAAAGCCGAAAAGTTGCCGCTTGAGGCGATGTTTACAAAGGCGTAAATATAGGAGTTTATATGAAAAGGGAAATAATAGCGGACATCAACCCGCATGAAGCGAGGGTTGTCCTGCTTGAAGACGGAGAAATTGCTGAAATTCAAGTTGAAATGAGGGGCAATGAGCGACTGGTCGGCAATATTTACAAGGGCAGAGTGGATAACATTTTGCCGGGAATGCAGGCGGCTTTTGTCGACGTCGGCCTAGAGAGAAATGCGTTTTTGTATGCGGGCGATATACTTAGGGACAAAGAGGATTCAAACCTTTCCGCTGAGGGTGAAACGGCAGTTCAGTCGGTTCCGAATATTAGTGATATAGTAAAAAAAGGCGAGGAACTCTTGGTTCAGGTGCTAAAGCAACAGGGAGGAACTAAGGGTGCGAGAATTACGGCACACATAACACTTCCCGGCAGATATTGCGTGCTTATGCCGACGGTCGATCACATCGGAATATCAAGGAAAATACTCGAAGAAGAGTGCAGAGAGCGGCTAAAGCAGCTTGTAGAGGAATTAAAGCCCGAAGGTATGGGGATTATCGTGCGCACGATTGCTGAAACTGCAAGCGAAGAGGAGCTAAAGCATGAAATAAACTTCCTATCAAGGCTATGGGTAAAAATAAAAAACAAGTCTGATATTTTGAGCGCTCCCAGACTTATTCACACTGAAGAGTCGCTAATCTTCAGAACGGTTAGAGATGTTTTCACAAGTGAAGTGGAAAGCTTTACCATAAACGACAAGGAGAGCTATGAAAAAGTTTGCGCGGTTGCGAGCATTGTAGGTCCCGGTAACGAAAAGAAGATCAAACTATACACCGGCGAGGATAACATATTTGATGCATACAAAATCGAAAGCAAAATCGACAAGGCGATGCAAAGAAGAGTGTGGCTAAAAAGCGGCTCATACCTCGTTATAGACGAGACAGAGGCGCTAACGGTTATCGATGTAAATACAGGGAAATACATCGGAGAAAATGACCTTCAAAAGACGATTTTGAACACCAATGTCGAGGCGGCAAAGGAGGTTGCAAGGCAGCTAAGGCTAAGAGATATCGGCGGGATTGTAATCATAGATTTTATCGACATGGAGTACGAGGAGAACAGAGAAGCGGTGCTTTTAACACTTGAAGAAGCGCTAAAATCGGACAGAACCAAGTCCAATGTGCTTGGAATTACAGAGCTTGGCCTTGTTGAGCTGACACGCAAAAAGGTTAGGCGAAGGATTTCAAGTGTGCTTGCGACACCATGTTCTCACTGCCAAGGAAGCGGTCTTATGTATTCAAACCAAACAATGGCGATGCGAGTGAGAAGGGAAATTGTAAGAAACGTAAGCAGGATGGATATGGATGTGTTTTTGGTGGAGGTTGCTCCCGGCATTGCATCTCATATTATACAAAAAAATAATGCTCGGGAAAATATTTTGCCGAACTATGAGGGGATAACTTTCTACATAAAGCAGAATAAGAATCTGGGGCAGCAGGACATAGTTGTAACCCCGATAGACTCGGGAAAGACACATTCGCTGAGGGATTGTGTCGTGTTCACATGAAAAGTAGCGAAACCATAGTGTCCTAGTTCCGCTACGTGGGGTGTATCTCGAGAATGGGGAAATTCTCGAATTATATTTAACAGGTGTGAGCTGTTTATTGTTGAATTATTTCCTTATTTGTATTATAATGTTTGTCGGGGTGAAGTTCAATATACAATTTTGTTTGATTTGGAGAAGTAATGAACACTTTTATAAAACATGTATATTAACTTCAAAAAAATCACAAAACTTAAGGTGTGTTTTGTAACAACTTTGTCTTTTAGAAACATATGAGGGGAAATATGCAAAAAGAAGATAGGCGTACAAAAATGACAAAAACATTGATAAGAAGGGCGTTTGCAGAACTTCTTGTTACAAAACCTATACAGAATATTTCTGTAAGGGAGCTGTGTGAAAGGGCGGACATAAATAGGGGGACGTTCTACAAGTACTACAGTGACATTTATTGTCTGTTGGAAGTTATTGAGGCGCAGACGAAGCAGGTGTTTAAAGATAGTCTTCAGCCGCTGATAAGAGACCAAAAAATTGTTGCGCCTGTTGTAATCACTACAGAATTATTTAAATTTTTGAAAAATAACCCCGAAGCGTGCGCAGTAACTCTCAGTGCACACAGCGGGAAACGTTTTTTGCATGAGCTTCTCGTGCTTGGATGGGAAAACTATAAAAATTATTATCAAAGCTACTTAACTAATTCAAACCTAAGCAACCTTGAATATTACTACACATACATTAGCTCCGGATTTGTGGGTCTTGTAGAAAACTGGGTCAAAGGTGGAATGAAGGAAAGCGAGCATGAAATTGCAACAATTGCCGAAGACATAATGTTAATGGGAATCAAATTCATAACAAAAGACATGCAACAATGACTTAAGTATGCGTCCTAAAGTAAAATTTTTGTTAATACATTAATAAAATGATTGTAATTATAATAAATGAATGATATCTTATGACGTGGTATATAAAGCATTTGGAGGAAACAAAGTGAAGAAAATACTAAGTATAATATTGTGCGTGGCGGTTATGATTTCCGTTTTAGGGGTTATGCCGACAGTAGCTAGTGCCGAGGCGGATTTAAGTCTTTCGGTATCTGCTAATCCGACTTCCTTATCTGAGGCGGGAAATGTAACGTTGAGCGTGAGCATCACAAACAACGGAAGTAGCGATGCAAATAACGTAAGCCTTACATTTGACGGCTCGGAGATAGCTTCAATCTCAAGTATTGCTGCGGGTGGCTCGGTTAGCGAGACTGCATCAGTTGCAATTGCGGAAAATCAGCTTAATACTGACTTAAAGGTACAGGCATCTTACGAATACACCGATGATGAGGGGGCGACTCAGTCAAAGAGTACGTCAAGGACTGTAAATATCACAAAACAAGAGCCAACGCCCACAACCTCGCCAGAACCGGTACCCACTCAAACTGCACCCGGCGATGTGGATGTTTCGGTCTCTTTTGAAGCTGATAAGCTGGAGACAACAAGGGGAGGCAAAATAAACCTTACGTTTAAGGTTGAAAACACCGGGGACGTTCGTATAGAAAGTGCAACGATTAGCGCAAGTGCACTTAATGGCGGACAGAGCATAGACAGTGCATTTTCGCTTGATCCCGGGCAGACAAAAACAGTTACTTATGAAGCTACAATTCTTAAAAACTATACTGTAAGCCCAACTCTTTCTTATACGGCAAACGGAGAAAAGGAATCCGAATCATTTGGGACAATAGAGCTTAAAATGATTGAAGCGGACATGTCGATAAGCGCAAATGCAGCAAACAGAGTTGTTGAAGTAGGAGAATCGGTCAACTTCACAATAACCATTGCAAACACCGGCGGAGTTACGATGAACAACCTAAAGGTTGTTGATAACTCGGGAAATTCTGTCTCTATGTCGACTTCTTCGTTATCTTCCGGAAGGTCAACGACGGTAGATTATTCGCACACATATTCCCAAAGCCAGTCTGTAAGCTTTACGCTTTCCGCATCTGACGAGGAAGGGAATTCTCAGAGTTTCACTTCAAACAGCGTTTCCATTGAAGTTGGATCAACAGCATCGCCCTCGCCTTCTCCGAGCGCTTCTGCTACGCCGCTACCCACAGGAAGTACGACGCCCGAAGGTGGATACAGCAGTATGTTTGAGCCGATAGTAGACGTGGATAAAACGGAAATGGCAGAGCCGGATGTCGTAAACTTT
>CAYJIQ010000031.1:0-2602 GCA_964370275.1 uncultured Christensenellaceae bacterium | reverse complement strand
CCAATGGAGATTTTACAAACATTGTGATTTCAGAGCCTACGCTGGGAACAATTCAGGAACTTAATGTCGTACCGGCAAATGATGAAATGGTAGTAACCAAACAGGTGAATGTCAGCCAGAGCACCAGTTACATCTTTACTGTAAAGGCGACAGATCCGACAGGATATGAATATACTTACAACAGCCCGCCGATTGCGATTAGTGTGAGCGGAGTTGCGTCTACGACAGGAACTCCTATTGACACGCTTCTCATAGTAATAATTGTTATTATCGTTCTTATTGTAGGAACGGCTGTAACACTTCTAATAATTATGCTTAGAGAAAAGAAGAAGCGTAAATTAGAAGAAGAAAGAATGGCAGCAGGCGCAGGCGGTGCGGTGAGAACAGACTCAAACAGAGCAAGGAATTCAAGAGGTGCTCCGCAACCACAGGGTGCTCGAAAAAGACCTTCTGCACAGCAAACAAATTCAATGAACGCTGCTCAGCCCCCGGCAGGTGCGAGAAACACGAGAAGAACCCAGGGAGCGGACATGCAGACTCCTGCTTCAACTCAAACGCAGGATTATACTGCAGTCATGCAAAACAGAGCAGAACAAAGAGAAGGCGCAAGTGAATACCGGAATCCTCCTGTAAGGCAAGAAAGCGCTGTAAATAAAGCAGAAGTTAAAGAACAACCAAGAAAGCCAATGCCTATTTTCGAGGTGGAGGAGACTCCTGAAAATAGCGAGATGTTCCACAATACAGAGGACACAGTTGTGCCACAAAGGCAACAGCCGGCTGAGAGTGCGCCTGTAGTAGACGAATTTAAGGAAACTATGAGCGAGCCTTCTGTTAAAGTGAGAACGAGGACAGAGAAAAAACCGATCTTCGAAGACAGAAACAATTTCTAAGATAAAAAAAGGCGCCACGACGTGGCGTCTCAGAGCGTCAATAAAGCCCACAAACGCAAAATCCCTCTAAAAACTAGAGGGATTTTTTCTTCCTTTGTTGTAAGGTTTTGCAGACTTTCTTGACACTCTTCAGCCTGTTTTAACTTTTTAGTGCGTCATTATTTGGTTTTTATAAAGTGAGAGTTGAAAATAATGGATACCGGTATCAAGATTGCTTTCTTAAATCGATTGCATCCACAGGACATGCGAGTCTGCAACTTCCGCACTCATCACAGCGACGTTTATCTATCACATAAACGTCGCCTGATGTAATCGCCTTAAAAGAACATTTTTCCTCGCAAGCACCGCAAGCAATGCAATTATCGTTGATGGTGAATCCTGCCTCGTTTAAAGGCATACCTCCAAATGCATAGGGTGTGCGCAGAAGTTTGTGGTCCCTGTTTTGCATCTCGAAGTCAAAATCGTAGTGCTCTCCGTTTGCTCTGTGCAGGACGAGTACCTTAGTTGCGGGGTATTTTTTGATATCAAACGTTGCGATATAAAAATCATTGTTTGATTTTGCTTTTTGTTCGACTTCTTCACTGCTGAGTTCACGAACCTCACCTGAAATACGAATAGTATAGCCGGGGGCGAAGTATGGTAGGCCGCTTTCGTCGTGATCTACGTGTGTTTTAGGGTAAATCCCGGACACAGAGAGCTTCTTATGCTTAATCATGCTAAAGTAAAAAGGCTTTGTATTCATCGTTCTGAGATATAAGCCATCTTCATCATACGCAAAAAAATGTGCAATTCTTGATTCAATGCCATCGTCTGTAATCGTTGTAAATGAAAGACTTCCGATAGCATCAAATTTCTCGTAAATGTCCTTAATTGTCATGAGAACCTCCTTTTAAACGCTCCATTGTAGTAGCTTTGACAAAAAACCTTGCAACTGTGGAGTTTGAGGATTTGCAAAAATTTCGTTGCTCGCACCATATTCTCGGATGGAACCTTGGTGCATAAAAGCAACTTTTTCACATGTGTGAAGTGCAAAACCCATTTCATGAGTTGCTATGATAAAGGAAAGATTTTCCTTTTTTAGTTCGTTGATAATGTTTAAAACTTCTATGGTATATTCGGGGTCTAGTGCAGATGTCGGTTCATCAAGAAGTAGGACTTTTGGCTTGGGTGCGATTGCACGGGCTATCGCAACACGCTGTTTCTGACCGCCTGACATCTGAGAGGGTAATTTGTCCGCCTCGGAGGTTAGGCCAAATCTCTCTAAAAGTTCGCTGGCACGCGCATCCGACTCTTCGGCTGATATTTCATGAACTTGCTGTAGCGGCAATGTAATGTTTTTCCTTGCGGTAAGATGTGAAAAAAGACCACCTTGCTGGAAGACAAAACCGATCTGTTTGCGGTATTCAGGGCTGTCTGCCACCTTCATTGAATCAAGATATACCTCGCCCTCGTTTGCATCAATAAGCCCACCTAAAATCCTAAGCAAAGTGGACTTCCCACAACCCGAGCGGCCTATTATTGCGAGAGTAGAAACTTCATCGCTTAGGTTTATATCCTTTAGGACATCTTCGTCAAAACTCTTTGAAAGTCCGTTAATTTCTATTTTCATATGAAAATCTCCTTTCAAATCGCTTGCTTATAATTGAAACGGGAAGTGTTAGCACAAGATACAGAACTCCAACAAAGAAGTATCCGCCAAAAAAGTTGTAGTT
>CAYJIQ010000030.1:0-11983 GCA_964370275.1 uncultured Christensenellaceae bacterium | reverse complement strand
AGGAAAGCGCGCAAAGAGAAAAGCTGCTAAACCTGACAAAGCGCAAGGACAGGCTTGAAGGAGACCTCGCTTCGAACATAAAAAAATACGACGAACAGAAGGCGGAGTATCAAGAAAAATCCGCAAGCGGGATGTCGGGAACGATTATGCGAAACTACGGGGACTACTTCGACTTTTTGCTAAATGACAACGAAAGAATAGAAAAGGCAATAAGAACGCTAAACACACATATTGCTGCTTCGCAAAAAGTACTAATTGCTTTGATGAATGAGATTAAAGTCCTCGACAGGATAAGAGAAGAACAGCTCGAGGATTATAAAAAAGAGGTTAAGATAGAGGAAGATAAGTCGCTTGAGGACTACATGAGCGGCAGAATCTAGTATGGAGAGCTTATGGCACAGAAGACTGTAAACGAAAAAAAGATTAAAAGACCAAAGGACGAAATTGACCAGTTTACCGGGGAAGTTCCTAAAAAGAAGTCCAAGCTAAAGTGGATAGTATTGCTTGCGTTGCTTCTAATTTTGGCTGCGTTTGTCGTCGCGTTTGTCATGAACTTGTTTAATATCAGAACAAGTCTTGTAAGGATTGTAGTAGCACAAGATCCCGAATACCAGACGATGTTTAATGAGCTGCAGACAAAATCAGAGGAGCTTGACGAACTGAGGACGCAAATTGAAGTAAGGCAGCAGGAACTTGTGGATTTTGAAAATTCGCTTACAAACAGGGAACAAGAGCTTGACAACCGAGAGGCGTCTATAGCTGAAGACCAGGCTGCGGCCGAAGCTGAGATAGAGGCAGCAAGATCGAGCGGAGACAGCGTCGCACAGATGGCGAAGATATACGAAGATATGGATGCTCAAGATGCAGCGCAAGTGCTCGTTGCGCTTGGGGATGATCAGAAAGTTGCGGATATGCTCATGAGTATGGACAGCACAAAAGCGGGTCTGATTCTTCAGGAGATGAGCACGACGAACGCAGCTAAAATTTCAAGGCTTATGACATAGCGTCATATAGATATCTTTAAAGGAAAGGAGATGAGTAAAATCACAACAGTAAACAGCATAGCGCCACCGACGAATATGCAAGGAGATACAGGAGTAAATCCTGCCGTCACAAGCGAGGTAAGCAAGAACAGCGCAGAAAGAAGCGATAAAACTGCAAAGAGCAAAGATACATCCGAAAGCGAAAGTTTTTCTAAAAAACTTGAGGATGTAGCGAAAGGCGAACAGCCGACTGAGCAAAGCGTGCAGACGCAAGAAGGAGATGCACCACAGGAAACACTTCAGGGCGATGCGATTGCGGGAACGGTTCCCGTGGTAGTAGTCAATGAGCAAATTCCTATACTTCCCGTCTTAGAGCAGGCAGCACAGACAGACCAATTGCCCACACAGGTAGTCGTCCAGCAGGTTATTCCAAACGTAGAGCAGCTACAGATGAGCGATGAGCAAGCTCAGGCAATGGCGGCGGCACTTCAGGGTGCGGATGTCGAAGAACCGGTATCCCAGAATATGGTTTTTGCAAGGCAAGTGGTTCAAGAGATGCAAAGAGCAATTGAAAATGCGAATGCTGCTACCAATGCAGAGTCTATCCTCGAACAAAGCGGTGAGGTTGTAAAGGCTGTCGGTGCACAAGAAGCGGGAGATTCTCTTGTTGGGCAAGATACAAAACAGCAGACTACAGAAAAAACCGCTATTAAAACGATTGACATTTCGTTAGAACAGGCGCAAACTCAGGGGCAATTTAAGCTGGAACAGCCGATGACGATAGAGCAAGAGGCGAAGGTTATCGAAATAAAAGAGACATTGCTCTCAAAGATAATTGACCAGATTGGCACTTCGGTAACAACTGAGAAGACGGAACTGTACATTCAGCTCAAACCGGCACACCTTGGTGGACTTGCAATTTCGCTTGCGATGACGGAAAAGGGGCTTGAAGCAAAGATGTATTCAAACAATCAGGATGTTCAAAACATGTTGGCGCAGGAAATGCAGACGCTTCAGCAGACGCTCAGAGAAAAAGGAATCAATGTTGTCTCTATGGAGATTATCTACGACCAGATGTCAAACACTGCAGGGCGAGATCAATCAAAAAGAGAACAAGACCAGTGGGAAGATGGCAACAGTTCTGCCACATCAAATGCTCCCATTACTATTGACCTAACAGAAGAGATTGCGGGCTACCCCGAGCTATTTAGCGATGACAGTTCGGTAGAGTACACCGCATAGTAGGAAAGGATATTTTATGTCTACATCAGCAATAAGCAGTATTAGCAATTCGGATTACACCTCAGCAACAAGGGAGACGGGTAGCGAACTCGGAATGAACGAGTTTCTCGAACTTTTGTCGGCTCAGCTCGCAAACCAAGACCCGTTAGAACCGATGGAGGACACTGAGTTTATTGCACAGTTAGCACAATTCTCCTCGCTGGAAGCGATGTCGGAGATGAGTGCTGCGTTTATAAAAACGCAGGCTTACAGTTTGGTTGGAAAGAGCATCTTTGCTCAGACTAACATTGACGGAGTCACTACACAATTAGAAGGCGTTGTATCGGGAGTTGTCTCACAGGAAGGAGAAGACTACCTACAAGTTGGAGAATACTTGGTGCCGCTCGACGGAGTACTTGCGGTATACGATACAAGCTCAGCGAATAACGCTGTTTTACAGGGTGCAGCACTGGTCGGCAAGGATGTCGAAGCTGTAATACCTGCCCCAACGGAGGATAATCCTTCGGCGTCCGAAACTATTACAGGAACAGTGGAAAGTGTTTCGATTAGTTCAGGACAATTATTTGCAAAGGTTGGCGACACGGAAGTGCCACTTGCTTATATATACAAAATAAGCTAAGGCATCGGTTGTATTTGCACGGATTGCAATCACTGACGATGAAAACAATTTTCTTAAGATATATGGAGGAACATCTTTATGATGAGATCACTATACGCCGGCGTTACGGGTCTTAGCACCCACCAGATACGCATGGACGTAATAGGAAACAATATAGCAAATGTTAACACGGTCGGATATAAAAAAGCGACAACCACATTTGCTGATTTATACAGCCAGACGGTCAGCCCTTCTGCAGCACCGACAGCAGACGGAACAACCGGTGGTGTAAACCCCCAACAAATCGGTCTTGGTGTAACGCTAAACAGCATCACCACGGTCATGACACCGGGAGCAGCAAGCTATACCGGAAATTCGCTTGATATTGCTATTGAAGGAGACGGATTCTTCGCCGTTCAGACTTCGACAGGAACGATGTACACTCGCGCGGGTAACTTAACACTGGACACAGACGGAAATCTCATAACCTCGGCTGGTAACTACGTTCAGGTTATAGCACCGATTACAAGCTCGGAGACTCGCTGGATGGTAGATGAGCTGTTTACAGACACGCTGTTCTTGCCGGGCGGAGAGATTGAAGGACCACCTCCCGGAAGCATCGTTCACTCGGGAAACATCTCGGCAGAGCTCGAAGGTGCGGATGGAGAATATACATTCCAATATGTGGCGGATGATCCGAGGCTAACGCCGGGCAACATGTCAAACTATTTCAGACCGCTTTTCGAGAGTGGAAGTTTTGACATTACGGCTACAGCAGGCACTATTCAAACAGCAGATTTAGCAAATGCATACATTGCTGAGGGTAATCTGGATATCAATATCGGCGGCGGTGATTTACCGATAAGCTTTAAAGGCGTGCCTTCTACAGATCCGACTGCCATAGAAATGTATATCGGAGATGTACTGATCGGAGATGCTGCAGTTAACACAACAATTGGACCACCAACTCTAGCGTTGGACTTTGGTGGCGGTATGGAGCTTACAGTAAGCATAGCGGCAGGACAAAATATCTCGTCCGCACAGCTGCTCAGCGAACTTAACGAAATGGCAGAGGACTTCCCTGACATCGCCATCGAGGAAAACGGACAGTGGAATCTGATGATGGAGGGTCAAATAGTCGAAGAGGACGTTAAGTTTGATGCGACGACAGACCTTGACGGGCAGATATCGTCGGGTGAAATGGTCTTCCAAACGCAAGGATACGGTACTTTTAGGCTAAGCCTCAATTCAGAGGATATAAAGAGTTCGGCAGGAATAAGCGAAGTGTTTAGCAGAACGGGAACAGAGCTTTCCTTCCAACTTACGGTCATAGAAGAGCCATATCCCGTATATACATCGCCGACGGGAACGATTTCTCCCGATGCACTGACGACGTTCACCATCGACATGGATAAGTACACAAATATGTCGATTGACCAAAATGGTGCAATTACCGCACAGATCGTCGAGGACACTCAGGTTGCTATTGACGGTGAAATGGTTCAACTGAGCGCAGGCGACAAGGTTGTTCTTGGATACATCCCGCTGGCAATATTCAACAACCCCGAAGGTCTTGAAAAGATTGGAGAAAACCTCTATACAGTTTCTTCAAACTCGGGCGAGGCAATACTGCAGATGCCGGGAACGGGAAATGCGGGAAGCTTCTCTACATCTTCTCTTGAAATGTCAAACGTAGATCTCGCTGAGGAAATGGTTAGCATGATAGTTACACAAAGAGGATTCCAGGCTAACTCACGTATTATCACTACTTCGGACTCGATGCTCGAAGAGATTGTAAACTTAAAACGATAAAAATGTTCATAGGCGCTGCCGCCTGAAAAAGGCGGTGGCGTGACATGGAGGGTAGGGAATTGATTAAGCTTACTAAAATTAACGGTGCAGAATACTATGTGAATCCCGATTTGATAGAATATATCGAAGTTGCAAACGAGACTATGGTATGTCTTCAAAACGGAAAGCATTTAAACGTCCGAGAGGAACCCGAAACGGTTATCGATCGGATAATAGAATACAGAAGGTGCATTTTTGTAAATGTCCCTAAAGTAATAGACAACTCACACAGACTTTTGGGTGAGTGATAAAGAAGAGGAGGAGTAACGTTGCAAATTACATTAATTGGCGGCATTGTGTTTGGCTTTATATGTATCGTCATTACAATATTACTCGGAGGCACAACGCAGGGATTTATTGATATGCAGTCCATGTTCATCGTTTTTGGTGGTGTTATATCGGCTACGGTGGCATCATATTCGCTTGACGATTTGAAAAAGTTACCCAAGCTTTTTGGAATTGCCCTGAAAGGTGACACTTTTAAAGTCGAAGATGATATCGATAAGATTATTGAGCTTGCGGAACTTGCACGCAAAGAAGGTCTACTTTCGCTCGAAAATGCGGCAGAAGGACTGGACGACCCGTTTATGAAAAATGGAATTATGCTTATGCTGGACGGCTCGGATCCTGAACTTGTAAAAAACATCATGGAAACTGAGGTAGCTTATATGTCGGACAGACATGCGTTCTGTTCGGGAATATTTTCACAGATGGCAGCATATGCGCCGGCTTTTGGTATGATAGGTACGCTTATCGGTCTTATCCAGATGCTTCTAAACCTAAGCGATATGGCTGTTGCTATCGTTACGACCTTTTACGGTGTTATCTTGGCAAACTTGATATTTACGCCGTTTGCAAAACAGCTTTCGGCAAAAAGTGACCGTGAACAGCTTAGAAAGAGCATTATCATCGAGGGTATTTTATCCATTCAAGATGGTGAAAAACCCCGTGTAATAAGAGACAAATTATCCGCATTTATGGCAAGAAACAACGCCATTGCAGAAGAAAAAGGCAAGGCAGATTCGGCAGGTGACGAATGAAAAGAGCTAAGAAAGACACCGGTGGTGGTTCAAATTGGATGGATACATACGGAGACTTGGTTACACTGCTGATGTGCTTCTTTGTTCTGTTATATGCCTTTTCAAGTGTCGATCAAGCTAAGTGGAATGCTCTCGTTGAAACATTTACGGGCAGTCCGCCCTCGACGGTCATAAGCCCGATTGACCCGTCAGACAATGTCGAAGGACTTGAGGCAGATGAGATTATCGAACCGATAAGGGAAGACGAAGAAATTGAGGAAATGCAAGAGGAGCAGTCTGATAAACCGAATCACCCAACTCTATCAGAGGAAGAGCAGGAAGCTATAGAGGAGGAATTTACAGACCTTTACGAACAGCTTCAGGCGTATATCGAAAGGGAAGAGTTGACAGGCGGAATTCAAGTTGCAAGGGACGAGAATTTTATATATTTGACACTTCTTGACGGAGCACTGTTTGATTCAGGAAGAGCCAATATAACAGAAGAAGGGCGATCAAGGCTTGATAATATGGGAACGGTAATATTTGAACACGAGTCGAGCATACAGCAGATTTGGATTGTAGGACACACTGATTCAAATCCGATAAGCACTTCACAGTTCCCTGATAACAAACACCTAAGTTCAGCAAGAGCGCTGGCAGTTGCTGATTACATGGTATACGAAACAGGGGTTGACTACAACCTTGTATATCTAATGGGAAGCGGCGAACTTGACCCGATTGCGACGAATGAAACCGAAGAGGGAAGGCAACAAAACAGACGAGTTGAGTTTACTCTTTCAAGTAAAAATAACACAGATCCAGTATTGCCGGGAGTACCGGGGGGAGGAATTTTCTAAAGATGAATAAGAAGATACTGATAATCATTTTAATTGTGGTTGTGCTAGGAGGCGGCGTGTTTGCATACATGACATTCTTTTCAGCGCCTGCACCCGAGCCCGACCTAACAGCGACGGTATCGTACTATACACCGGGCGAATATATTGTAACAAACCTAAAGGGTGACAACTCCAACGTTTACCCTGGGGCTAAATGAAACAGCGACGGATACAACCGTGCTCGAAGCCAACATTGCGGCTATAAGAGATCGGATTGTCTACATACTGCGAAGCAAGACAAAAGAGGATTTTGAAGATGAAACCTCGATGACTGTACTTTCGCAGGAGATAACTAAGGCTGTAAACGAAGAACTTGAAATTGACTACGTTGTAAGAGCGTATGTTTATGACTTTGTGATTCAGTAAGCAGGGAATAAGGAGGAAGGCATTTGTCTACCGTATTAAGTCAAAGCGAAATAGATGAACTGTTAAGTGCTCTAAATTCCGGAACAGATGTTCCTGCCGAATCCGAACCTTCGGGTGACGATCTAAATGTGCGTGATTACGACTTTAGAACGGCGAACAAGTTCAATAAGGAACAGATGCGCACTCTCGATATCATTTTCGAGACTTTCAGCTATCTGCTTGGAAACAGACTAACAAGTATTATACATACACTTTGCGAAATCGAAGTTATTTCCATTGAAGAGCAAAAATTCGGAGAGTTTAACAACTCGATTCCGACACCCTCTCTTCTTGGGGTAATTGAGATGGAACCGCTTGTCGGATCTATTCTCATGTCGGTATCTTCGACGATTGCATACGCGCATATCTGCCGTGTATTTGGTGGCGTTGCCGATTATCTGGCTGAGGATAAATCATTTACCGAAATTGAGCTTGTCGTAAATGAAAGTGTAATGCACAGCATTATGGGTGTGCTAAAAGAATCTTGGGAAAGCGTTCTAGCTGTCGACCCGAAGCTGGTGAGTATTGAGACGAGTTCGCAGTTTACACAAATTGCCGAACAAAATGAACCATCAGCGATAATTACGCTAAACGTTAAGATAGACAAGGTAGAGGGAATGATCTCTATTTGCATACCGCACTACTGCATACAGCCGATTTTGAGCCATTTAAATGCTGTGACAATATCGATGGCACAAAGCAGAGGCGACAACGAAAAAGAAGCCAACAAAACCATCATGGAAGAAAAACTTTCAGAGACAAAGGTGAATATATCGGCAACATTTGACGATACAAGCACCACCCTAAAGGAAATTTTGGGACTGAGAGTTGGGGACACGATAATAATAGACCACAACATTAACAAGTTTATTACAGTTAATGTTGAGCATATTCCAAAGCTAAAGGGCGTGGTAGGGGTGCACAAAAATAAATACGTCGTGCAGGTTGCAAAGACAATCAAGGAGTGATAAAAATTGAGTAACGAAATTATGTCTCAAGACCAAATTGAACAATTGCTCGCAAACGCAGGTCATATAGACAAAGCGGAGGAAGAGCAGACAGAGGAGACGGCGACGGCGTCGCCAAATTCGTCGGGTCTTAACGTTGATGACGAATTTAATAAGGATGAAGTAGACGTTTTAGGCGAGCTTGGCAACATAAGCATGGGCACAGCTGCTACAACGATGTCTATTTTGATGGGTAGAACTGTTGACATCACAACTCCGCATCTTGAAATGCACACGGTTAAGTCGTTGGGCGATCAGTACGACTGCCCTCTCATTGTCGTCGAAGTTACATATATTGAAGGAGCCGACGGCAACAACATGCTTATCCTAAAGAGAGAAGATGTTGCAAGGATTACAGACGTACTTCTCGGAGGAGACGGACAGGTTGAAAACGCCGACCAAGTTGTAATGGACGAGATTCACCTTAGCGCGATTCAAGAAGTTATGAACCAGATGGTTGGTTCTTCTGCGACGGCAATGTCTGAAATGCTTGGAAAAGCGGTTAACATTTCTACACCGGTTGCAAAGGAAATCAGGACAGAAGATGATCCAATATCCTCAAATATGAGCCCTGAAGATAAAGTCTTAAAGGTTTGCTTCAAGATGGATATCGAAGGTGTTTTGAACAGCGAAATAATGCAGATTATGCCTGTCGATTTTGCAAAGAAACTTGTTGGCCAGCTTCTTTACGGAGAAGAGTACGTTCCGACAAATGTATTTGAGCAAAGCGAGGAAGCTAAGGCGAGCACTGAGACGTTTATGGATAGCGCTAACGTCTTTACACAGCATCAGCATGTTGCATATGAAGCGCAAGAGCAGCCTGCACCGGCACAGCAAATGCCGCCACAGCAAGCTCCGCAGCAGATGCCGCCACAACAGATGCCACCGCAGCAAATGCCACCACAACAGATGCCACCGCAGCAAATGCCACCACAACAGATGCCACCACAGCAGATGCCACCACAACAGGGTAACCCATACGGATATCCACCGGCAGATCAGTATGCACAGCCATATCCATATCCGCCGTATCCTTATCCATACCCGCCGTATCCGCCTGCAAACGAAAGCTATGAGAGAAGCAATATTATCAAGGAAAGACAGGGAGTAGACGTAAAGTCAGCGAAATTCCCGAATTTTGATGATGCGGCAATGGACGCTACAGTAGTGCCCGAGAACATAGACATGATTATGGATGTTCCCATGAAGGTCACTGTTGAACTTGGTAAGGCAAAGAAGAAAATATCGGAGATACTAGACTTTAACACAGGTTCGGTTATCGTTCTTGATAAAATTGCTGGGGATCCGGTTGACATCCTTGTAAACGGCAAACTTATCGGACGCGGCGAAGTCGTTGTTATAGAAGATACATACGGTGTGCGTATAACGGAGATAAACCCAATAGCACCCGAGAGCTTACTTTAATTTGATGTAACTAGGGGTGGTGTAAGTGGGAAACTGTAAAGTCAGAGTTGTGGTAGTGGATGATTCTGCGCTGTTTCGAACGGCGATTGCAAGGGGGCTTTCGGCACACCCTGAAATTGAAGTAGTCGCGGTTGCAGAGGACGCAATAAAAGCTCGTGATATGATATTAAAACACAAGCCCGATGTGTTGACTCTGGATATTCAAATGCCTAAAATAAACGGTATTCAGTTTCTAAAGATGATGATGCCACAAAGGCCGATGCCTGTAATCGCAGTTAGTGCGCTTGACGGCATAGTTTTTGAGGCGCTACACGCAGGCGCTGTGGATTTCGTCCAAAAACCTAGTGGAGGAAACAGCGCAATGCAAAAATTCACTGCAGATTTAGCCGAAAAAGTAGTGGGAGCTGCGAATGCAAAAACTTCTCAGATTATCGCAAGCGGGTCGCCCGGGTCGGTGGGAGTTGGCATGGCGGGAGTGTCGTCGTACAACGGCCTGATCGTAATCGGGGCTTCGACAGGGGGAACAGAGGCAACAAGTAGTATATTAAAACGCTTCCCAAACAACATGCCGGGGATTGTTGTGACACAGCACATGCCCGAGGTGTTCACAGATATGTATGCTAAGAGAATAGACAAAGAGTGTGCAATGAGTGCTTCTGAGGCAAAAGACGGTGATGTTGTAAAGAGAGGACATGTGTATGTTGCTCCGGGTGGAGATACTCACACTACGGTCGTTAAGCAGGGAACTAATTACATAATTAACGTAAAAAAAGGCGAAAAAGTAAACGGGCATTGTCCCTCAGTAGATGTGCTTTTTGATTCAGCCGCGAAGATTGCCGACAGCAGAACAATTGGTGTAATCTTGACAGGAATGGGTGCGGACGGTGCTAAAGGTTTACTAAATATGAAAAGATCGGGTGCGTATACTATAGGTCAAGATAAAGCTACGAGCGTAGTGTACGGAATGCCGATGGAGGCATACAAGATGGGTGCTGTTTCAAGACAACTACCGCTTGATTCAATTGCTGAGGGGGTTCTCACATATATGAGAGCAAAAGCATAGCCTCGTTGGGAGTTACTTTCTTTTTATAACATTGGTGTACTGCATATCGTAGTCGCCTACAAAAACCAGAAGCTGTGCGACAGCTTCATAGAGTTCTTTGGGGATAACATCTCCGACAGAAAGAGCAGAGAGAACCTCGGACATTGGCTTGTCATGAACGACAGGCACTCCGTGTTCCTCTGCTTTTTCAACTATTTTCTCTGCTACATATCCTGAGCCAACGGCAGAAATAATGGGAGCAATGTCACGCTCCGGATCATATTTTAGTGCTGCGGCTTTTTTAGTTTCCTTATTCAATATAAACCTCTTTGCAAATATTTCTATTTTACAATATGACTGTTAGGCAGATTATACCGTTATATCCAATCTTTTTCCCGAGAGCGTTGCCGGATTTCCAATGAGCTTGTTGGCGTTTACGGGAGTTATTTTTGTTTCAATTAGGTTAACGGACACGCCTGTCACGGTGTAGTGTTCGATGTTGTCCGAAAGCTCTTTTGTGTGTGAGGTCAAGAACTCTCTGATATGTGAGTTCTCCACGCGCATTTCTATTTTAAGCGATTTTCCCTCTGCGCGCAAGACCGATTCTACTCTGCCCATATTTGCTGTATCAAGAGCTACTACAACTGTTGAGTTTTCACCTTCACCATTTCGCTTGTTCCGCTTAAAGACATAAAGCTCTGCGGTGCTTTTTTCGTCGTGAAGTTCGTATGGAACTTGAAAATAGTAAAAATTTTGTGTATTTGTCGGCATCTCGGAACGTGAATTTAGATGCTCTGTATACGACATAATCTGCGGATTGTCGGAAAAACTGCGAGCTGCGATGTTTTTTACGCTGTCCATGTTTTCCTGCTGGTTTGCAATTGTGGATGCAAGTTCCTGTGCATTTGCGTTTTCCGGATTTATTTTAGCAAAAAGCCTGCCGATTGCGGTTAGCATTTCGGATATGCTCTGCTGAGAAGTGGGTAAGACGGCGGTGTTTTGTGTAGGGTTAACTGTCGTTTGCGCAGTTTGTTCTCCGCTTTGGGGGTTGCTCTGTTGTGTGGCTTGTTCGTCGGGCGGTGTCGCATATTGCTGCGCTACTGGTGCGGTGGCCTGCTGTGCATTTGTATTTTGTGCTACCTGCTGTTCGGCCGGCATTGCAGGGTTTGGCTGTTGCGGATTTTGTTGCTGTTGTGCTTGTAAGTTCGTATAGACACTTGTCAAAGTGTGAGCAATAGCGTTATGTGCCTGTTCGTTTGTAGGGATTGTGGACACAAACTGGGCTATCGCTGAAGGAACTTCCGACTGCGGCAAGCTCATTATCTGTTGAGAAAAACTTTCAAATGAGGGGGATGTTTGCACGATGTTTGAAAGGTTGGGATAAGAGGTCGAAAGCATCTGTGCAAAGTCACTTTTCGCTACAGGAATTTGCTGTACAAGCTGTTCAAGTTGAGCGGCTACATCGCCGAGTGGTAGAGTATTGTTGGCAAACCCAATAAGCAGCTGCGCCGAATG
>CAYJIQ010000029.1:4429-12001 GCA_964370275.1 uncultured Christensenellaceae bacterium | reverse complement strand
CTTGGGATATCTCAAAGCTACATTAGCAGACTTGAAAAGCGCATAATTAAAAGACTAAAGCGAGATATTAATAAGACGAGTGAGGCTTAAAAATATTGAACAGGGTCTATATATTCGCCGTCTTGCGTAAATTCAAAGTGTAGATGGGGGCCGTCGTTGCTCTCGAATGCGGGAGTTCCCATACTTCCTATTACGTCTCCCGCGTTGACTTTGTCTCCTGAGTCACACTTGATTTCGGTGAGTCCGGCGTAGAGTGTCTGTCTGCTTGAACTATGGGTTATGACCACTACATTTCCATGCGTCTCGTCGAAATAAGTTTCTTCGACGGTCCCTGCAATAGCTGCGACGATATCGTTTCCTTCGATTCCCGATATGTCGACTCCGTTGTGCGTCATCCACATGTTAAGTGTTGAATTATATACGAGAGTGTCTCCTGAAAATGCATTGATTATCTCACCCTCGGCAGGTTTTTTTAGGACAAGTGCCGATTGAGTAGATGGTTTGTCTGTTGCGGTTGGTGAAGGGCTAGGGCTGGGACTCGGGCTTGGGCTGGGAGATACCGTGGGGGAGGGTGAAGGTGTGGCAACAGGTGTCGGCGTTGCGCTAAGTGTCTGTTCTAAGTTGGGTGCTTCTTGTTTTTGCACGTCCACTCCCGGATCTTGCTGGTCGCTTGTCTGCATGGCGAGTAGGGCGACCGTTCCAACTGCTGCTATGCAGGCGATAATTGCTAGGTAAAATCCGTACTTTTTAAAGAAGCCTACTACTTTGGTTTTTGTATTATCGGACATTTTGCCTCCGTATTTCGGGAAGTTGCATATTTGACTCCCGTTACCTCATTTTATGGCGTGAGGAAACCAATTTTGCAGTATTGATTTCTGCAACTTTATTATGTGATCTTTGCAAAAAAACTATACCTATATTTTTAACAAATTTTCCCAATATTCATTCGATGTATATTGGGGCTCTTAAGCAAAAATGAATAAAAATAAACATTATTCGCGCACTCTTGTCGAGGCGGCGGTTGGTGTGGTTGGTTGTGTCGAAAATTAGGGAAATACCCAAGTAAAATTTCGGCATTTGAACAAAAATAAAACGCGATATGAATAAATTGTTAATAAATATTGATTTTTATTGACGGAAGCTTGTCCCGACGACTATAATGCATAAAGCTCATGGTTGCAAAACAAGGATGGTGTTTGTAACCATGAAAAAATATCCGCATACAATAAATAAAAACAGTGCGGAAAAAAAGGAGAAAATTTTGGTAGAGATTACAAAAAGCGTATCGAGTAATGGGTGGACACGAAGGGTAAAAGGTGTTCTGACGTTTGCGACGAGCTTAGTCGTATCAATCACCATGTTATGTAGTGTGAGTGTGGGCACGGCACTTGCTGCTGAGGAGATGGCAATTCCCGTCCCAAAAAGCACCTCTGAGCCACAAGCAAGCGCAGAGTTGCAGATACCTGTACCCAAGAGTATTGAGGAAACCAAGGTGAGCAACAAGACTCCGGTTCCAATTCCGATTAGCAAGGAAGAGAAAACACAAAGAGAACTGGCTTTATTGCAGGATGAATATTCGGGCAGAGATAGCTACGATGTAACACAGACGCTTAGTGAAGAGCAAAAAGAAGATCTGATAAGAAGCGTTATCACAGAAGCTGAAGAGCTAAGGCTTGCAAAAATGGTATATGGAGAGGACAGACAAAACTCTCTTATGGAAAGAGCGGCTACAATATGGTGTGCATTTAACAGGGCAGACGAGTGGGATAAGTCAATTTCGCAAGTCGTCGTAAACAGCCAGTTTAGCGGATACTATTCGAGTCAAAAGTCGCCTGAGTGGGCGGTGGAGCTTGCAAGGGACGTCGCATTAAGATATGCTCTTGAAAAGCTCGGATATGAAGATGTCGGGAGAACCCTCCCTGAAGGATACCTATACTTTTCGGGCTCGGGCGGAAAGAACAGGTTCAGAGAAGAATATAGGGGAAGAACCTACTGGGATTGGGACGTGACAGATCCGTATGACGGAGAATATGACATGATGGAATATCTCGCGGGATAGATAAGGTTAAAAGCTATATAAAGAGGTTGGCTCAATGTCAATCTCTTTTTTATTGTCTATTTCTTTCATCTGTGATACAATTTGCTTAGGAAGGACGGAACGGATGGACATAAGAAATTATATTGAAAATGCTACATATGAAATAAAGACGTACGGGTGTATGATGAACGTACACGAATCAGAGAAGCTTGCGGGAATATTAAGAAATATGGGGTTTGCCCAGGTGGAAGAGGGGAAAACACCGACCATGTTGCTTTTTAATACTTGTTGCGTAAGAGAAGGCGCAGAGGAACGTGTGTTTGGAAACGTTGGTGCGCTAAGACACATAAAAAAGAATAATCCGAAAATGATTATCGGAGTTTGCGGATGTATGACACAGCAGGAGAAAAGCGCTGCGAGGCTCTTTAGGATTTTTCCGTTTGTTGACATAGTCTTTGGAACGAGTGACATGCAACATCTGGAGCAGATGGTAAGCGCAGTTGTTAAGGACAAAAAACGTGTGTTTATGAGAGACGACCCGGAGGGAATATACGAGACGGATCTGATACACAGGAGCGAACCACCCCTTGCAAACGTAAACATTATGTATGGTTGCGACAATTTTTGCACATACTGCATAGTTCCTTATGTTAGAGGCAGGGAAAGAAGCAGGGATGTTAAAGATATATTAAAAGAAGTGAGTGGGCTTGTAGACGCAGGATACAAGGAGATTACCCTTCTTGGACAAAATGTAAATTCATATAGCGGAGGTATTTCCTTTGCGAGGCTTCTTGAAGAGGTTGCAAAGACGGGAATAGACAGAATTCGGTTTTTAACATCGCACCCTAAAGATATTTCACGTGAGTTGCTCGAGGTCATGAGCAAAAGCGAAGCAGTATGCGGCATATACTTTTGTGTATTCCAAGCGCACCGGAACAAAAGCGGCGGAGTTTGAGGATCAGATAGACCGCGAGACGAGAAAAGAGCGAATAATGAAACTTATTGATGTTCAGGCACAGATTACTCTTGAAAAAAATGAGGCGCGTGTCGGGCAAGAGACTACAATCCTTGTTGAAGGAACGAGCAAGCGCGGCGGGGGAGTGACCGGAAGAACTCCCGAGGGATTCACGGTAAACCTTCCCGAGGATTTACAAAAGGGCGAGTTTGCCAATATAAGGATAACGAGCGCAAAGAGGACAACGATTATGGGAGAACAAATATGAAGGAAATGATTTTTGTTAGGCACGCAGAGACGAATCACACTCTCGAGCGCAGGTTTAGCGGGGTTTCAGATCCGTTTCTTTGCGAGTACGGAAGGGAAACAGCGGGACTGACGGCGGAGTATTTAAAAGACGTCGAGTTCGACTTTGGGTTTTGCAGTCCTTGGAACAGAACTCGAGAGACGATGGAAATCATAAATAAAGCGAATAAGAGGGGATTTGAGTTTGTTCAGGATAAACGGCTTGCCGAGGTAAATTTTGGAATGATTGAAGGAATGCTCTTTACCGAACTTGAAACACACTACCCCGAACATGCCATGGATTTTAAAAAAGATTGGCAGAAACTTACGCTTGAAGGTGGAGACAATTTGCTCGACTACTACAACAGGGCGACAAAGGTGTTTGAGGAGCTTGGGCAAAATGATGGCAGAATCCTTGTCGTGACACACACGGGATTTATCGGAAGTTCGATTGCGTATAGACTTGGGCAAGCTGAGGAAATAGGGATTTATTCAAGACATATTCCTCCGGGAAGTGCGTGGAAGTTTACAAAAAGCGGGTTTGATATGCTTTTTAGCAGGAATAAAGATGAACAGGCGTGAGTTGCTTAGGATATTAATATCCGAGTTTGAAAAACTCTCTATAACAGACAGTGTTGCCGAGGCCAGACATGCGCTTTCGTGGGTGGAAGGTTGTAGTTTGATGGAAACGATTTTTGATGTGCCGGCAAGACAGGATGCTTTTGACAAAGCACAAGAAATAATTAACAGAAGAGCAAAAAAAGAGCCGCTTGCATATATAATTGGCGAGCGATATTTTATGGGTTTGCGATTTGAGGTGTGCCCGGATGTGCTCATTCCCAGGCAGGACACCGAGCTTCTTTGTGAAAATGCTATTGAGCTGATAAACTCAAGTGGCATTAAAACGGTGCTTGACGTGTGCACCGGAAGCGGAGCTATTGCCGTTTCGATTGCACACTATACGCAGGCAAGGGTCAGTGCATCCGACATATCGCAAAATGCACTAAAAGTTGCGATGAAGAATGCAACAGACAACGAGGTGAACGTTGGCTTCGTTTTAAGCGACCTTTTTGAAAACATTGAGGGAAGGTTTGATATGATAACGGCAAACCCGCCGTATATTTGCACTGCGGATTACAATGTGCTTTCCCCGGACGTACATGACTATGAGCCCGAACTTGCGCTTCATGCGATGGGCGACGGACTTTGTTTTTATAAGGATATAGCAAAAGATGCAAAAAAGCATCTCAGCAACGGCGGATGGCTGTTTCTTGAAATTGGACACGACCAGGGGCAAGGTGTGACAAACTTGCTTAAAGAAGATGGATATTCTCAGGTAACTTGCAGCAAAGATATTCCGGGCAAAGATAGGTTAATCTGTGCAAAGTATATAGGGCACAATTGACATTTTGGCGGATATGTGATAAATTAACAAAAAACGGCTGAGGATACTCGGTTGTTTTTTATGGTTTTTTTAGAGGAGATATATTTTGAGCAGAACAAGAAATTCACTGCGCAACATGGCTTTTGGGTTGGGCGGGCAGATGCTAAACATAATTATGAGCTTTATCATGCGTGTCGTGCTCGTGCATACTCTTGGAGCGCTGTATACGGGAATTAACGGAACTTTCACTGAAATACTCATGGTGTTTTCGCTCGCAGATCTTGGGGTGGGGACATCGATTATTTTCAGCCTATACAAGCCTATAGCCGAAGGCGACACGGAAAAAATCAGGCAGCTTATGGGCCTTTATAAAAAAGCGTACTCGATAATCGGATTTGTCATAATCCTGCTCGGTGCGGCGATGACGCCGTTTCTTGATGCGTTTTTATTGGGAACGGAATCCATTCCGCAAATTGAAATCATCGTTATATTTTGGCTGTTTGTGGCAAATACGGCATCTTCTTATTTCCTTTCATATAAGGGGACGCTTATAACAGCTCACCAAAAAAACTACATAGTTACAAACGTCGTGTACTCATCCTCTATAATCTGCTACGGAATTCAGATTGCGCTTTTGCTCACGACGGGAAACTACATTTTGGTGTTGAGCATACAGGTTGTGACGAACATTTTGCAAAACATCATCACGATGATAATTGCAAATAAAAAATATCCATATATAAAAGGAAAAATGCCGTCACTTGAAAGTGATGAGCGAAAAAAAGTATTTAAAAATATGGGTGCCGCAGTCTTTTACAGAATCGGCGCGGTTGTAACTAACGGTACGGACAACATCGTAATATCCGCATTTATCGGTACTGTGACAATGGGTATTTACTCGAACTATCAGCTTATGACGACGACTGTAAAAAATCTCTTGTTGCAGATTTTCAAGTCGATTACCGCGAGCATGGGGAACCTGAACGCAATAGAAACGGACGAGAAAAAATATCAGACATACATGATGATTTATTTCGGGAATTTTTGGCTGTTTGGTTTCGCAACTGCGTGTTTTTGGGTGCTTATTTCGCCGTTTGTGGAGCTTCTGTTTGGAGAAACTTACGTCATGAGCGATGCAATCGTTGCGCTTTGCCTTGTAAACTTCTACACAATGGGAATGAGAAATGTTACTACGACTTTTCGTGAAACGATGGGTATTTTCGTTCAGGGAAAATGGGTTCCGCTCATTGGTGCGGCGATAAATGTCGTTGCATCGCTGATTCTCGTGCAGTACCTCGGAGTTGCGGGAGTGTTTTTGGGAACTATCGTAAGTACGGTGACTTTTGTCTTCTGGAAAGAACCGCTTGTGCTCTTTAAACACGGGTTTAAGCGCAGTGCGGCGCCGTATTTTATTAAATACTTTATATACTTTGCGGCAACGGTAGCTGCGAGTGTGCTTTCTTCGCTTGCGGCAGATGCACTGTTTAGCGGAGGAGGTATCGGCAATTTCATAGGAAGGTTTGCAGTTGTGATGGTCATTCCGAATGTTTTATTTATTCTTTTGTTCTTTAAGGATAGGAATTTCGTTGCACTAAAGTCTGCTGTGCTCCGCGGAGTTAAGCGAAAGATAAATAGATAATTAATATCAGCAAACAAAAAAGAGATCGAAGGCAAAATTTACGTTGTGGTGGCAAATCGTAAGTTAAGCGTCGATCTCTTTTGATTTATTACTTCCTATCAGATAGGTTAGTAATCGTTTGGAATTGCGGCTTGTGCCTCATGCTTTGCGGAAACTGCGAAACTGTGTGGTAATATGCCGGCTGTCTGTAATCGCTCGAAGGTGAGTGTCTTGGAGCAGGTTTCGGAGACTGAGGGTGTTCGTACCGCCTGTTGCTTCCCGAGTCGTAGCGCGGATTGCGTGTGGAGTCGTTTGAAGGGGCGGGTCTCGGCGCAGTTTGTTGAGGCTCGTTTTTTGCTCTTTGTTGGTGCAAAGCGGGCTGTGGTCTGCGCTGTTGGGGCAATCTGCGTTTGCGGGGCTGTTCGTGAGCCGAATCGTTAGAAGCCGGAAGCGAATCATGGCCGCTCTCATAAACAGATTGGTGAACCTTTACAGCACGAACTGTCTGTCTGGAAACGTTTAAAAGAAGTCCTATCATTACGATAAATGAGACTATTGCAGAACCTCCGTAGCTAATAAATGGCAAGACGACCCCCGTAGACGGCAAAACTCCGAGCACGACGCCGACATTGATTACAACTTGAATTGCGATGATAGAAACTACTCCCGTTGCTATGAGTGTTCCCGTGAGATCGGGAGCTCTAAGAGCAATAAGAACACCTCTCCACACGACAATTCCATACAGCGAGAGGGTAAACATAGCTCCGATGAATCCCAGTTCTTCGCAAATTATGGCGAAAATAAAGTCGCTTTCGGGAAGAGGTAGGTAACTCAGTTTTTGGACACTTTGCCCAAGCCCTCTGCCAAAAAGCCCGCCCGAAGAAACAGAATACAGCGAATTTCTAAGCTGATACGCAGCTTCGGTCGAGTCGCTGAAAGGATCTGACAAGGCTATAAACCTGCCCACTCTGTACGGTTCAAGTGCAATGAAGGCCAGAATTGCAATTGCGCCGAAGATGCCGACGCCAATGAGAAATTTCTTATCGACTCCGCCGACGACGAGTAGGCAGAACACAAGCAGAGCGATACAGATAATAGCCGAGTAGTTGGGCATGAAAAACAAAATAATCCACAGAAGTGCGAGAACCGATAAAATGGGCACAATTCCTTTGTAAAAATCCTTGAGCTTTTCGGGGTGTGCACCGATTTCGCCCGCAATAAACACGATTAGCGCAAGTTTGCTAAGTTCCGAGGGTTGGATTGAAACGCCAAACAGCATGATCCAGCGTGAA
>CAYJIQ010000029.1:0-4419 GCA_964370275.1 uncultured Christensenellaceae bacterium | reverse complement strand
TCCGTTTACGTCTATCCCAAGTCCAGGGACAAATACAAAAAGTGGCGCTATAACGGCAAAAACAGCAGCGGCATACCTTAACCACGGTTTATCTCTAAAAATTCTATAGTTGAAAAAATAACAGACCATGAGTGCGACAATGGCGCCTACAACCGCTAAAATAAGTTGTCTGCTAAAGTAGTAATTACCATCTCCTTGGTTGGCTTCTGCACGAAAATAACTCGCTGAGTATATCATGAGAAGTCCGAGACATACAAGAACGAGTACCGCAATCATTAAAATATAATCGGGCGCGTGTTTTGCTCCCCTTTTTATGGCTTTTGGTGTTTCACTCATTTTTACCTCACAATAATAGAACCGAACCCCTGACAGCATGGTGTGTTTTATTTACACATCCTATATTTATTCATTATATCATAAAAAATTCCAAAACAACAGCTATTTAAGTTTGTTCACAATTCGTTTAAATTCTTCTCCTCTTTGTTCAAAGTCTCTGAACATGTCCCAGCTTGCGCAGGCAGGCGAGAGCAATACATTCCAACCGTCTTGTGCTGTTTTAGCACATTTTAGTATAACTTCCTCAAAAGTATCTTCAATGCTAACATTTTTGTAGCCGGCTCTTTGGGCTGCTTCGGCGATTTTGTGCTTTGTCTCGCCTAAAAGTACGATGTGGCGGATGTTTTGGTTAAAACCTTCAAACAGTTCCTCAAACTCGGAATGCTTGTCGTAGCCACCTAAAATAAGTACAGTAGGTCTTGTCATTGCGGCGATTGCCTTTAGTGTGGCATCGGGGTTTGTACCCTTTGAATCGTTTATGTATCTAACCCCCGATTTTTCGGCGACAAACTCGATTCTGTGCTCGACTCCGGCAAATGTTCGAAGGGTGTGGGCAACTGTGCTTGCGCTGACTCCGAGGGGAAGAGATAGGCAAACAGCCGCAAGTGCGTTTTCGAGGTTGTGAACGCCGGGGATTTTCACGTCGGAAGCAGGGCAAATTTTTTGTTCTTTGCCATCGAACTTAAAGATAATATTGCCGTCTCGAACAAAAGCTCCCGATTCAACCTCACTACTTCTTGAAAACCACAAAAGTCGGCCCTTTGTCCTAAATGCACTTGCGCGAAGCACAGGGTCGTCGAAGTTGAGAACGGAAAAATCATCTTCGGTCTGATTTTCAAACAGTCGAAGTTTTGCGTCGGTGTAAGTGTGCATGTCGCCAAACCTATCTAAGTGATCCTCGCTAATGTTTAAGATTGCGCCTGCCTTCGCTCTAAAAAAGTGAATAGTTTCAAGTTGAAGAGCGGCAGTTTCGGCTACTATTACGTCTGCGTCCCGAGTCATGGTAGCACACTGGGTTATAGGAAGTCCAATGTTTCCCAGGACATGTGTGCCCCTGCCTGAATTTTTAAATATTTCTCCTGTAAGCGCCGTTGTTGTAGTCTTTCCGTTTGTTCCCGAAATGCAGACAAAATCGCCTTTGCATGCGTGAAATCCAAGCTCTATTTCGGCGATGACTTTTTTTCCCAGTTCATATGCGTATTGAATGAAGGGAAGTTTTGTCGGAACCCCCGGTGAAAGCACAAGCATATCCGATGCCCTCACTGCCTCAAATGCATCTGCTCCGAGGTAGTTTTTGCAAGTTTTTAAAAGCTCTTGAACATCCTCGCCGAAGTTCTCTGCGCTTTTTGCGTCATACAAGAGAACATTTGCGCCCATTTCAAGCAAAAGTTGGGCTGAGGCGACACCGCTTCTTGCCATTCCAACAACTGTAACATTTCTAAATTCCATAATATCACCTCTAATTTAATTCGTCTAACGTGAGTGAGTAGCCGGGCAAAAAATTCTTTAAAAAATACTGAACCTCGGGCAATTCGGATTTTTCGAGTTTTTCCTTTATGTTTAACGCTGCACGTTCAAACTCGGTATTGCCCGATTTTAACTCCTCTATGCACTTGATATATGCGCAAATCTTGTCTGCGCTTTTTATTATCGGATAAAGCTCATGCCCCTCGTGAAATAGAATTTCACTGTACTTTTCCTTTAGTTCTTCGGGCAACATATCAAGAAGTTTTTGCGTGGCAATCTGTTCAAGCTCTTTGTGCGCGTGTGCGATTTTAGGGTTATAGTACTTTATCGGCGTTGCGATGTCTCCCGTGATAACCTCTGCCGACTCGTGAAACGCCGCAAGTTCCATCACGTGTCCCGTGTCGACATTTCCCATGTAGTACGTGTTTTTTATCATTGCAAGTGCATGTGCGACAAGCACTACGTCAAAGGAATGCTCCTTGATGTTTTCTTTTTGTGTGTTGCGCATAAGGCTCCATCTGTCAATATTGCGCATTCGTGAAAGATATGCAAAAAAATGATACATAATGTCCTCCGTCATTTTAACTTGTGTTTATTCATATTCATAACGGAAAGGAGTTTTTATGAAGCGAATATTTTTCATACTACTTTCCGCAGTGCTGTGTGCGGGTCTTGTATACTCTGCGTACACTTTGGGGGTGACGCTTCTCGGTTCGCAGGAGGTGGTCAGCGTGTTTTCTCAAATCTCGGGTATATATTTATCCATTAAAATTACCGACTAAAATGGAAATCCTGTTGAAGGCGTTATGCTAAACATTTCAGAAACGATGCAAAGCGTCTTTAGCGACGAAAACGGCAACATAACTCTTACAGGGCTCAAAGAAATAACTGACGAGCGTTTTGAAGGCGTTTTGCCTAAACCTTGGAGTGAGTACACGCTTGTTCTATCAAAACAGGGATATCTTACGTATGTCGTGCTAAATTACGCACTCTCCGCCGAGTATGAGCGTCCTAATTTTGAGGTAATGCTCTTTCCCGAGGGGACAACAGAATCAGACGACGCAATATGCCTTGTCGATTCTCCGCCGAGGGAGTGGGTAGATGCGCTGGTAGAGATTTTTTAGCAAAAAGTCTCGACGAGCTTTTTATGGACGAGAGAAAGTTCATCGTCGCTTGCGAAGTCATTGCTGTAAACCTCGAGGGTCATATCGCCGCTAAACCCAACCTGTTTTAATTTTTGTGCCATTTTTTTAAAGTCTACCTCACCCGCAAACGGAAGTCTGGGTTCGACAAATCCGTTCTCGTGGACGGTATCACAGAGGTGTACGTAGTCAAGCTTGTCACCCATTGCGTCAATGTATGCATCTATGGAATAACCCGACTGTACAGCCTGTTTTATGTCGAGGTTAAAGTACAAGTTTTTGCTCGAGATATGGCAAAGCAGGTCGTGAGCAAATTCAGGATAGGAAAACCAACACCAGTGGACGTTTTCATAGAGGAGTTTAACGTCATAGTCGGCGGCTACATCTGCCATCATGGATACCATCTTTCCGATTTTGTCAAACTTCAGAACGTTATTGCGTGCTCTTTTGTGGCTTATTCCGCCGTGATAGATGTAGCGATGTGCACCCAAACGGTTTATGCAGGAAAGGACATCTTTAAAAATTTTAATTCCATCCTTTTGCGAGCGTTCATAATGAGAGTAGAGCTGGCCTTCAAACTGGATTCCCTGCGGATGTGCGGCGATAAACTTCACTCCGTTGTCCTGTGCTATTTTTAAAATGGTGTCCGCAAATTCGGGTGTGTATTCGCTGAAAGTATTGAGAAAAACCTCCGCATCGGTTATGCCCATCTTGCCTATGCGCTTGATTGCGTCTTCGATTATATTTTTTTCAAACCAACAAGCGGTGGATATTCCAATTGCCATAAAATGCCTCCAAATAATATTGTATGTATTATACAGGAAAAAACCCTGTGTTGCAAATTTTCAGTGCGCAGTACACAAAATAATTGACGAACGGCGTAAAATTTTGTATCATATGAGTTGGAAAGGCGGACACAGGGGCAAGATTGTCTGAAATGACGATGCCCGCCGGACGGTGCTGTTATAATGGATAAGAAAAAAATTTTGATACACTGCAGTTTTCTTGGAATAGCCCCGCTTGCGTATTTAATCAGCGAGCTTCTTTTTCTTTTTCCTGAATTTGTCGAAAGTACCTATTCTCGTGCAATATACCCCGCAATTTCAAAGTTTTTTGGATATGTACCCTCGCTTCTTGCTGTAAGTGTCGGCGAAATTTTCCTGTATTTCCTTATAGGGTTTATAATTTTTATGTTTTTATACAGCTTTATCGCATTTTTAAAGCCGCCGGGGCTGAGGTTTGAATCGTTTTTGCACAGGATTATTAGTTTCTTCCTATGCATTGCCGTTGCATATTCGCTTTTTGTGTTTGGATGGGGGCTGAACTTTTCAAGGATGCCCATTGCGGATTCGATGGGCTATGAAGTGCGAGAGTATAGTGCACAGGAACTTAGTGAGCTAACGCAAGCCTTGGCGGATATGACCAACGATGCGAGAGAAGAGGTTATGGAAACGCCGGACGGAACTTTTTCGCT